>JALOLX010000122.1 GCA_025455765.1 Flavobacteriales bacterium
CGTTCATGAAGCCCAGGAGGGCGACGAACATGGCGATGCTGAAGGTGACCCCGATAGCGGCCACGATGCTCTGCTTGAGCTTGGCGCGCAGAATGGTGAGGGCGATGGTGATCAGCAATGCCATGGATCAGGGCCTGAAGAGCACGGTGGTGCTATCGATGCCGCCAAGCACCTCCACCCGATCGAGGTCGCGGAGGCCGATCTGTACAGCGGTGCGCTCCTCGGCCCCAGTGCCTACGGAATCGCCGGGGAGCAGGTAGCTGGCGGGAATGGTGAGGGCGCGCGCCTTGCGGTCCAGGATGATGTTGGCCTCGGCCGTGAGGTTGGGATAGAGCTGCGGCGGGGTCTGCGTGAAGCGCGCTTCCACGGTGAAGGTGCGCGTGCGGGCGTCCATCAGTGGCACGATGCGCGTGATGGTCGCCGGGAAGGCCTCGCGATAGAGCTCCAGGGTCACCGCCACTTCCTGCCCGACCTTGACGCGTGCAATGTCGCGCTCGTCCACCTCCAGCTCCAGGTAGAGGTCGGTGGCGCTGCCGATGATGGCCACCGGTTGCTGCGGCGTGGCCAGCTCACCGGGTTCCACCAGGAGATCATAGACCACGCCATCGATGAGGCTTTGCGGCGTGCGGTCCGCGTTGCCGGCCGCGCTGATGAGGGCCGTGTTGCGGGCCACCTCGAGCTCTGTGCGCAAGCGGGCGCGGGTCTCCTCCAGCGAGCGCGCTGCATTCCGCCAAGCGGTCCGGCTGCTGGTGAAGGCCAGTTCGCGCTGGTCTAGCTCTGCACGGCTGCCGATCTGTTGCGCCCACAAGGCCCGTTGACGCACCACGTTCGCACTGTCCACCACGTAGCGTTCGCGGGCCTGCTCCAGGGCTTGGCGCAACTGGGCGAGCACCGGACCCTGATCGGAGGCGTTGCGCACCAGCAACTGAAGCTGGGCCGCCGCGCTCCGTTCGTTGGCACGCGAGCTGCGATCATCGATGTGGAGCAGTGCTGTGCCGGCACGCACCGTATCGCCCTCCTGCACCAGCAGCGCCAGCACAGGGCCGGTGACCGTGGGATAGACCTTGTATTGCCCGGCGGCCTTCACCACCCCGCTGGCGTAGACGCTTTCGGTGATGGGGCCCATGGTGGGCAGTGTGGTCACCTGATCGGAAGTACAGGCGACCAGAAGGAAGACCACCGCGAGCACCACCAGCCAGCGTGGAACGGCATGGCCGATCCGGGTGGTTGCCGCAGTATCGTCCCCGTGCGGAACGCACTGCTCGCCACCTCGGCTACCTGCGGTCGCCGGTCGACCGGTAGGGTAGGTCAAGGCCGGTGTGGACTTCGTTCTTTTCATGGGATCTTCACTTCCATTGTCGGATTCGTTCAATACAAGCCCGGAGCTTTGTGGCGCCATGGGACGAGAAAATGGTGGAAAGTGGGCACAAGGCGGGATACACGTCACAGCGCTGTTGAGCGAAGATACGGGAGTACAGCGCGGCCTGTTGCGCGTCCCGGCGGCAACTTGGTGCTCGTTCCATGGCCTCATCCGGTCCGTCCTGGGAAGGCGGTCCGTTCTCGACAAGGCGGCCGGTGGTCCGATGTGGACCACCGGCTCGCCGACAACGCTGTTCGAACAGCGATCTTCGCATCCCTGAGGCGAGTGAACGCATGCGCATCCTGGTCGTAGAGGACGAACCCAAAGTAGCCGCCTTCCTGAAGCAGGGGTTGGAGGAGAGCGGCCATGAAGTGGTGGCTGCTTATGATGGTCGAACAGGGGCCAGCCTGGCACTACAGCAAGATATTGATCTGGTTGTAATGGACGTGGTAATGCCCGTGATGAGCGGGATTGAAGCCTGCCGAGCCATCCGGGCGGCAGGTGCCACGATGCCCATCCTCCTGCTCACAGCGCTGGGTACCACCGATGACAAGGTGAACGGGCTGGATGCAGGTGCGGATGATTACTTGGTAAAGCCGTTCGAGTTCCGCGAACTGTTGGCGCGCATCCGGTCACTATCGCGCAGGAACTCGGCAACGCATGAGCAGGCGGAACAACTCAGCTATGGCCCGTTAACGCTCGACCTTGCTCGGAAGGAGGCTGTCCGGAACGGTCAGCGTATCCCGCTCACTGCGAAAGAATTCGCGCTGCTCGAGTACTTGATGCGCAATGCGGAACGGGTGCTATCCAGGTCACAGATCAGTGAACGTGTGTGGGACATTGACTTTGACACCGGAACCAATGTGGTGGAAGCCTATATCAAATTGCTTCGCAAGAAAGTAGATCGGGAATTTGAGCCCAAGCTTATCCGCACACGTGTAGGGTTAGGATACATCCTTACGGAGCACACATGAAGATACGCACGCGACTGGCCCTCCAGTTCATGTTGCTCTCATCATTGGTCATGGGTGTGTCTTTTCTTATCATTTACACATTTACGTCCTATTACCATAAGAATGAGTTCAAGGACCGCATGCGGAATAGAGGAATGAATGCGGCTAAATTGTTGATCCAAGTTGACGAGGTAAGTGAAGCTCTTCTAAGCCGTATCGAACAGGATAACCCTGTTCGCTTACCGGAGGAGTCGATCCGCATCTTCGACCATCACAATACCCTCATCTTCCACTTGGATGCCGTCCCACTGGCTCCCACCGATCCTTCGGTCGTTGATGAGGTACGCTTGAGTGGCGAGCATTCTTCTCGGAATGGTGATCGGGACCTGATCGCTTTCCCGTTCAATGATCGGTATGACCGCTTCGTCGTAGTGGTCAGCGGTAACGATCTTTTTGGCCGAAGCAAATTGAAGAATTTGCGTAATATTCTCCTGATCACATTTATACTTGGCCCTATTTTTACTTTCGTTGTGGGTCGCCTGTATGCTGAGCGATCATTGAAGCCGCTGAGCGCGTTGGTGGGTGAGCTCCACACCTTTAATGCAACGAACCTGGGCCAGCGGCTGGCAGTGAACGGATCGAACGACGAAGTGGATGCTGTAGCCCACAGCTTCAACGAATTGATGACCAGGCTGGAGTCCTCGTTCCGATCCCAGCGCAACTTCATCGCCAACGCTTCGCACGAAATGCGGACACCACTGACCACGATTTCGGGGCAGTTGGAAGTGCTTCTGCTCAAGGAGCGCGACGCACCCTCGTACCGGACGGCGCTCACTTCGGTACTGGATGATATGCATGCGTTGAACCGCCTGGCCGATCGCCTGCTGTTGCTGGCCCAAGCCGAAGCCACTGCCACCGCATCGAGCTTTGCCAGGGTGCGCTTGGATGAACTGCTCTGGTTCGCCAGACAGGAAACGCTGAAGGCCGATAAGGCAGCGGTAGTGGACGTGGTGATCGACAATGTGGAGGAGGAGGAAGACCTGAACGTATTCGGGAACGATGCGCTCCTGCGCTCCATGCTCATCAACCTGATGGAGAATGCGTGCAAATACGCTGATGACCATCGCGCACGCGTGAAACTCTACGGTTCCGAGCAGACCATCTGCATCAGTGTGAGCAATACCGGTCCACCGATCGACCCCGAGGACCAGGAGCGCATCTTCGAGCCCTTTCACCGAGGTCGCAATTCCACCCGTGCCTCTGGACATGGGATCGGACTATCCCTGGTACGCCGCATCGCACAGCTGCATCATGGCGCGGTACACCTTCGCTCCTCTGCTGTGAGTGGAACACGCTTCACGGTGGTCCTTCCGAAAATGGCGGCCTGATGCGATCAGCAGCAGTGCTGAGACGACCGTTCATTTCATCGATCTTTCACGTGGTCTTCCCGGCCGTTCCGGACGCTGGTGAGTGCTTTGCACCAGTAACGAACAACGCGCCATGGAACGCACGAACACACCCTCATCCTCCAACCAACGCCGTTGGAACCTGGCCATCCCGGTGCTCAGCGCATTGGGCATCCTTGCCCTTGTTGCCTCCTTGAGCGGGGGTGATGAAGAGCAAGCCACCAAGGAACGCGAGCTGACCCTGCGGAACGAACGGCTGATCGGCGAAAAGCTTGAACTCGAGAAGCAGGTTGCTCGCCGGGACGAGGCCCTATTCAGTGAACAAAGGGAATCAGCGTTCAACACCAAGCGTATCAAGCAGCTTCAACAAGAACTTGATGAGGCCCTCCGCGCAGGAGACCGTGCGCGCGCTCGTGCCGGTGAAGCAGAGCGTCTGAAGCGGAAAGTGGCCGACCTCCAGCGCGCCAAAGATGAGGCCATCGCCAACTTGGAGAACCGGTATAACGCCGAGCGCGATCTGCAGGAACAACTCGAACGCATGCGCGTGGAGCGCGACGCTCTGACCGCTCGCCTCGAACAGCAGCAGTTCGGCAGCCAGTTGGTGAACAATGCCGTGGTGGAGGCCTTGCGCGGCAAGCGGGGACACCTGACCATTCGGGCCCGCCGTGCCAATGAGATCCGCATGGGCTTCGACCTTCCACAGGAGATGGCCGCCAATGCAAGCTTCAAGATCCACAGTCCAGCAGGACGGTCGTACGAAGGTGGAGATCCGGCGATGACCATTCTCCATGAAGATGCTCCCCATGAGCCGGTCGCCGCGTTGTATGCACTATCCGGCGAAGGGCCCCGCGAACGCACCGCACGCGTACACCTGAAGTTCGAGCCCAAGGACCGACTGGTACCAGGTACCTACCGTATCGATATCTGTGCCGGTGATGTGTACCTGAACACTGTTCTTCTGAACCTGCGTTAGATCCGGCGGGAGCCAGGGCGGGATCGTGGACCTTGCCGGGAGGTTACGGTCCACGGTCCACGCCCAAAGCTCCTGCTCCAACATCACTGCCATGCTTGCCATCGTGGTCTTCCTCCTCGCCGCTTACTGCACCGCAGCCATGCTCCTGATCGCGTTGCTGCTTGCGATGGACCGTCTGAAACGCTGGAGACATCGGCCGGTCCGCCACCGGTACTTGCATTCTCCTCTACCAGCGAAGGCCCCACAACGGGGCCTTCGGTTTTTTGTACGATCGGGACCGAAGTACCGCACCTTTGCACCATGTCCAGCATCTCCTCCAACAAAGCCCCCGAACCCGTTGGCCACTACCCCCATGCCCGCCGTGTGGGCGACCTGCTCTTCCTCAGTGGTGTGGGGCCGCGCGAACGGGGCACCAAGAAGATCCCTGGTGTGGAACTGAACCCCGATGGAACGATCGCCTCCTACGACATCGAGACCCAGGTGCGCAGCGTGTTCCAGAACGTGAAGTGGATCCTGGAGGATAGTGGCAGCAGCTGGGAGAAGATCGTGGACGTGACGGTGTACCTCACCAACATGAAGGACGACTTCCCCACCTACAACCGGCTGTGGAAGGAGTATTTCGAGCAGGACCCGCCCTGCCGCACCACGCTGGAGATCAATTGCCTACCGACGCCGATCGCCATTGAACTGAAGGTGATCGCGACCGTGTGAGGCCTGCCGCTACCTGCACGGCCATCAACCGCGCAGACCGAAGAAGAGCATCAACAGGACCACGCCGATCAGGTCCATCCACAGCCCCGCGCGCACCATCTGCCGCACGGGGATGCGGCCTGTGCCGAATACGATGGTCTGCATGGGCGAGGCCACCG
>JALOLX010000005.1 GCA_025455765.1 Flavobacteriales bacterium
CCCCGCCAAGGCCGACTTCAACAAGCCGTACGCGTACCCCAACAGCACCGAAGGGTATGAGGCCGCCGGTCTCAACCTGAAGAGCCCCATCGCCATGACAGAGGCCACGGTGGAGAAGGGCAAGGTGATCTACACCAAGTACTGCCTGCATTGCCACGGCGCGAAAGGCGAAGGCGACGGCGGCGTGGTGGCCAACGGCGGCTACCCCCAGCCCCCCAGCTACACAGGCCCGCTGAAGGACCTGCCCGAAGGCAAGATCTTCCACAGCCTGGTCTACGGCAAGAACCTCGCCATGGGCAGCCACGCCTCGCAGCTCAACAAGGAGGAGCGGTGGTTGGTGACCCACTACGTGAAATACCTGCAGAACGGCGGTCAACTACCCGGCGCCGCGCCAGCCACCCCGGTGGACAGCACCGCCACGGCCGCTAATTGAACCCAGCACGCTAACGGAACAGCAGCGATGAACTTCTCCTTCAGCAAACGGGCCCCCAAGTTGATCATGGCGCTCATCGCACTGGGTGCGGTGGCCACGGTGGTGGGCATCCTGGGCGACCATACCGATCACCACCAGCGCACCTGGGCCAACCTGCTCGTCAATGGCTTCTTCTTCCTGGGCATTTCCCTGGGCGCCCTCTTCTTCTTCGCCCTGCAGAACGCCACGGAGACCGCTTGGACCGTGCTCGTGAAGCGCATCTACGAAGGCATCATGTCCTTCATCCCCATCGGTGCGGTGGTGATGGTGGTGGTGCTCGCCGCAGGTAGCCTGCACATCCATCACCTGTACCACTGGATGGACAGCAGCCTGTACCATCCGTACATGGTGGGTGAGGGCGAGTCGGCCAAGTACGTGGATGAGGTGGTGGAAGGCGCTGTAGCCAACCCCAATTTCGATGGCATCATCGCCGGCAAAAAGGCCTTCCTCAACCAGCCCTTCTTCTGGGTGCGCAGCTTGCTCTACCTGGGCGTGTTCATCTTCTTCGCCCGCTGGTTCCGCCAGCAGAGCCTGCAGATGGACAAGGAGACCGGTGACAGCCTGGTGAAGCGCATGCTGCTGAACTACCGCCGCAGCGCCCTCTTCCTGGTGTTCTTCGCCGTGTTCAGCAGCACCCTTGCGTGGGACTGGCTGATGAGCATCGATACCCACTGGTTCAGCACGCTCTTCGGTTGGTACGTGTTCAGCGGCATGTGGGTGAGCGCCATGGTCACCGCGGTGATCCTGGCCCTGTACCTGAAGCGTAAGGGCTACCTGCCCCAGGTGAACAACAGCCACATCCACGACATGGGCAAGTGGGTGTTCGCCACCAGCTTCCTGTGGAGCTACCTGTACTTCAGCCAGTTCATGCTGATCTGGTACAGCAACATCCCCGAAGAGGTCACCTACTTCCAAGCGCGTATCGACCACCACCCGGCCCTGCTTTGGGGTACGTTCTTCATCAACTTCGCCATCCCCATGGTGATGCTGATGAGCCGCGATGCCAAGCGCAACCCGCGCTTCCTCATCGGCGTGGGCGCGGTGATCTTCATCGGTCACTGGCTGGACATGAACCTGATCGTGATGCCAGGCGCGCTGGGCCATCACTTCCACGGCATCGGCCTGTTGGAAGTGGGCATGTTCCTGCTGTTCCTGGGTATCTTCATCCACACCGTGTTGAAGGCCCTTACCAAGGCGCCGCTCACCCCGGTGAACCACCCGTACCTGGACGAAAGCGTCCATCACCAGATCTGATCTGCACGTTTCCAGAACAACATCCCCGTTCAGGGGTTGATAGATAGAGCGAACGATGATGAAGTTGTTGATCCTGCTCGTTGTGGTCCTCGGGGCGGTAGCCATCGCCCAATTGGCCCGGGTCTATGAGCTCACCTCGCGCCTGCGCAACAAGCGCGAAGAGGACATCTCCCCGGCGGATAACCGGATGAACGGCCGCCTCATGTGGGCCTTCATGGTGGCCTATTTCGCCTTCTTCGCCTGGTTGGTATACGCCTACGGCGACAAGATGCTCCCGGTGGCCGCCAGCGAACACGGCATGGAGACCGATGAGCTGCTCAACTTCAACTGGGTGATCCTCATCCTCGCCTTCGTGCTCACCAACGTGCTGCTCTTCGTCTTCGCGGGCAAGTACATCCACAGCACCGAGCGCCGCGCCTTCTGGCAGCCGCACAATAACCGCCTCGAACTTGTTTGGACGGTGATCCCCGCCGCCGTGCTGGCCGTCATCATCATCATGGGTCTCAACAGCTGGAACAAGATCACCGCACCCGCAGGCCCCGACGCCGTGCAGGTGGAGCTCTACGCCAAGCAGTTCGACTGGACCGCACGCTACCCCGGCGCGGACGGCGTGCTCGGGGCCACCGACTTCCGCCTGATCAACGGTACCAATCCCTTGGGCATCGTGACCGCAGAGAGCATCACCCAACGACTGGATGAGCTCGATGCGCAGATCGCGGAGACCGACAGCCTCCTGTGGAACACCATCATGGCCGATGGCAAGCGCGATGAGATGACCGAGCAGGTGGAGCGCCTGCGCCGCACCCAGGCCCGCATCATCAACCTGCGCACGGTCATGGAACTCGACATCAAGGAGAAGGGCGAGGCCAGCCAGTACCTCTACGGTGCTGACGACATCGTGACCAAAGAGTTCTACCTGCCGATCCGCAAGGAGGCCAAGATCCTGATCCGCAGCCGCGACGTGATCCACAGTGCCTACATCCCGCACCTGCGCAGCCAGATGAACGCGGTACCCGGCATCACCACCACCATGAAGATGGTGCCCACCATCACCACCGACAGCATGCGTACGCACGTGATGAAGGACGAGTCCTTCGATTTCGTGCTGCTCTGCAACAAGATCTGCGGCGCCAGCCACTACAACATGCAGATGCCGCTGACGGTGACCAACGCCACCGACTACGACGCCTGGATGGCCGAGCAGATGAAGAAGCCGTTCCAAGCGCCGCCTGCCGCCCCTACACCGCCTACCGCCCCAGTAGTGGTGGACAGCACCGCAGCAGCCGTGCCCGCCACCGCACAAGCGTCCGTTGTACCGAACTGAACCCTTTAGGATAAGTTGACCATGGGTGCCATTACCGCACATACCGAAGGACACGCGCACCACGCGCACCACCACGAGGAGAGCTTCATTTCGAAGTACATCTTCACCCAGGATCACAAGATGATCGGGAAGCAGTTCCTGGTGACTGCGATCTTCATGGCCTGGGTGGCGGTGATCATGTCGATCCTCTTCCGTCTCCAGCTGGCCTGGCCGGGTGAAGGGTTCGCGTTCACCAACTTCTTCCTGGGCGACAAATGGGCTCCGGGCGGCGTGCTCGACCCCAACATGTACCTGGCCCTGGTCACCATCCACGGTACCATCATGGTGTTCTTCGTGCTCACCGGTGGTCTGTCGGGTACCTTCAGCAACCTGCTGATCCCCTTGCAGATCGGCGCCCGCGACATGGCTTCGGGCTTCATCAACATGCTCAGCTACTGGTTCTTCTTCCTCAGCAGCATGGTGATGCTCGCCTCCCTCTTCGTGGAAGGTGGCCCCGCTTCTTCCGGATGGACCGTGTATCCGCCCTTGAGCGCACTGCCGCAGACCATCCCCGGCTCGGGCGCTGGTATGACCTTGTGGTTGGTGAGCATGACCCTCTTCATCGCCAGTTCGCTGATGGGCGGCCTCAACTATGTGGCCACCATCCTCAACCTGCGCACCAAGGGCATGAAGATGACCCGCCTGCCGCTTACGGTGTGGGCTTTCCTCATCACCGCCGTGCTCGGTATCCTCAGCTTCCCTGTGCTGCTCAGCGCCGCATTGCTGCTGCTGATGGACCGCTCCATGGGCACCAGCTTCTACCTCAGCGAGATCCACGTGGCCGGTGAGGCCCTGGACCACGTCGGTGGAAGCCCCGTGCTCTACCAGCACCTGTTCTGGTTCCTCGGTCACCCTGAGGTGTACATCGTACTGTTGCCCGCACTGGGCATCACCTCGGAGATCATCTCCACCAACGCCCGCAAGCCCATCTTCGGCTACCGCGCCATGATCGGTTCCATCCTCGCGATCGGCTTCCTGAGCTTCATCGTGTGGGGTCACCACATGTTCGTCACCGGCATGAACCCCTTCCTGGGCAGCGTGTTCGTGGCCACCACCCTGCTGATCGCCATCCCCAGCGCGGTGAAGGTGTTCAACTACATCACCACGCTCTGGCGCGGCAACATCATCTTCACCCCGGCCATGCTGTTCAGCGTGGGCCTGGTGGCCACCTTCATCGCCGGTGGTCTTACGGGGATCATCCTCGCCGATAGCGCGCTGGACATCAACGTGCACGACACCTACTTCGTGGTGGCCCACTTCCACATCGTGATGGGCATGAGCGCCATCTTCGGCATGTTCGCCGGTGTGTACCATTGGTTCCCGAAGATGTACGGCCGGATGATGAACACCAAGCTGGGTTACGCGCACTTCTGGCTCACCTTCGTGTCGGCCTTCGGTGTGTTCTTCCCCATGCACTTTGTGGGCTTGGCCGGTGCTCCCCGCCGTTACTACAGCTACTCGGAGTTCCCCATGTTCAACGGGGTGGTGGACCTCAACGTGCTGATCACCATCTTCGCCATCATCGGCGCGCTGGCCCAGATCATCTTCACCTACAACTTCTTCTACAGCATCAAGCGTGGTCCGAAGGCGGTGCAGAACCCCTGGAAGAGCAACACCCTGGAGTGGACCACACCGGTGGAGCACATCCACGGCAACTGGCCTGGTCCGCTGCCTGTGGTACACCGCTGGCCCTACGACTACAGCAAGCCCGGCAAGCCTGAGGATTGGGTGAGCCAGATCACGCCCCTCGACCACGACGAGGAGGAGCACTGATCGGCACCTGCTAAGACAGCACCGAATGTCCGCACCTTTGGGGCGGACATTCGTCGTTCATGCGCCTGCTGTTCTGCCTGCTCCTGTGCGTTGCTGGTGCCCCGGCACGTGCGCAACTGCTCGATAGCATCCGCTTGTTCCTGCGCGAAGAACCGCGCGTGGTGGCTCGGCTGGACATGCGGGGTTCCTTTGTGAGCAACAGCCGCGTGAGCATGTGGGGCGGCAAGCTGGGGTTGGAGCATGCGCGGCGCTTCCAATATGGTCTGGGGTACAGCTTCCTCTTCACCGATGTGGAGCAGGTGCGCCCGGTGCCAGGCCTCGGACCCCGCCTCACCTGGTTGCGCCTGGGGTATGTCAACCTCTATGTGGACTATGCCTTCTACCAGCGCGGGCCGTGGGAGGTGCGCATCCCGGTACAGCTCGGGGTGGGCCGTGGAAGCCTCAACTACCGCGATGAGAACGGTCGCCGAAGGGTCTTGGACGAGAGCGGCATCATCCTCTACGAACCGGCGATGACCGTGCAGTTCAGGCCGGTGCGGCAGGTGGGTATCGCGGCGGGATGGGGCTTCCGCATCGCCTTCAACACCCGCTCCAGCCTCGATGAGCGCATCACAGCGCCGATCTACACCTTGGGTGTACGCGTCTTCCTGGGCGAGATCCTCCGCGACCTGCGAGGCGAGGGAGCGGAGCCCTGAGGCGCGTTACCTTTGGGCACACGCCATGGCCGACGGATTCGACGTACGCAGGGAGCAGCGCAGCGCTTCCGACAAGGAGCTGGAGCAGGTGCTACGGCCCCGGCAGTTCGGCGAATTCGCGGGGCAGAAGGCCGTTACGGACAACCTCAAGGTGTTCGTGCAGGCCGCCCGGCAACGCGGTGAAGCGCTTGACCATGTGCTGCTGCATGGCCCGCCCGGCCTGGGCAAGACCACGCTGGCGAACATCATCGCTGCCGAGATGGGTGTGGGCATCCGCATCACCAGCGGGCCCGTGCTCGACAAGCCTGCTGACCTGGCCGGCCTGCTCACCAACCTGGAGCCGCACGATGTCCTCTTCATCGACGAGATCCACCGCCTTACACCGGTGATCGAAGAGTATCTGTACAGTGCCATGGAGGACTACCGCATCGACCTGGTGATCGATGCCGGCCCCAACGCGCGCACCGTACAGATCGCGTTGAACCCCTTCACCTTGGTGGGTGCCACCACGCGCAGCGGCCTGCTCACCGCACCCCTGAGGGCACGCTTCGGCATCAACAGCCGCCTGGACTATTACGACGCCGCGACCCTCAAGGGCATCATCAAGCGCAGCGCAGGTCTCTTGAACGTGCCGATCATCGATGAGGCGGCCGATGAGATCGCACGCCGCAGCCGGGGCACACCCCGCATTGCCAACGCGCTGCTGCGCCGCGTGCGCGATTTCGCCCAGATCCAGGGCGATGGCACCATCGAGCTCGGCATTGCACAGCATGCGCTCAAGGCCTTGAACGTGGATGCGCACGGCTTGGACGAAATGGACAACCGCATCCTCGGCGCCATCATCGACAAGTTCGGTGGCGGCCCGGTAGGCCTCACCACCGTAGCCACCTCGGTGGGCGAGGAGGCCGGCACCATCGAGGAGGTCTACGAGCCCTTCCTGATCATGGAGGGCTACCTGCAGCGCACCCCGCGCGGACGCCTGGCCACTGAGCGCGCTTACCGCCATCTGGGCCGCGTGCAGAGTGTGAAGCCGGGCAGCTTGTTCGAGTAGGATGTATCTTTGATGCTATCATATGATAGTATCATGCGACCGCCTTATGTCATCGATGCCCGAATCCTGGATCTATTGGTGCGCATTGGCATCCAGCTAGGGGCTGTGAACGCGGGCCATCTGGAGCGTCCTTCTCCGATGCTCAGGCGACGCAACCGTATCCGCACGATCCAAAGCACCTTGGCCATTGAGGGGAACACCTTGAGCGAGGATCAGGTGACCGCTGTGTTGGAGGGGAGACGGGTGCTGGCGAAGCCCTCCGAGCTATTGGAGGTGACCAATGCAGTGGCCGCTTACGAGCGGCTGTCCAGCTTTCGTTTGGCACGTCCGGTGGATCTGTTGAAAGCTCATGGTCTTCTGATGAAGGGTCTTGTGCCGGACGCTGGGCGCTTCCGTAAGCGGGGTGTTGGGATCCTCCGGGGCCGCAGCCTGGCGCATCTGGCTCCACCGGCGTCCTCGGTGCCAACGCAGGTGACCGCATTGCTCCGTTACGTGGAGCACGATGCGGACCCGATGCTCATCAAAAGCTGTGTACTGCATTACGAATTGGAGTTCATCCATCCGTTCAGTGATGGCAACGGGCGTATGGGGCGGCTTTGGCAGACAAGAGCCCTAATGGAGGTATCGCCTGTGTTCACCTTCTTGCCGGTTGAAGCGCTGGTCCGTGAAAGCCAGCATGAGTATTACGCCGCGTTGGCCGCGAGCGATGCAGCGGCGAGCGCAACGCCCTTCATCGTGTACATGCTGGAACGCATCGAGCAGGCGCTGACGGAGCTCTCAAAGGCGCCTCGTGCGGTGTTGGATGGGACCGATCGCATGCTGCGGTTCCTAGCTGGGCACCGGGATCGCAGCTTCGCCCGCAAGGATTACATGCAGGTCTTTCCCGAACTGAGCTCCGCCACGGCAAGCCGTGATCTGCGGGACGCTGTGGCCGGAGGCTGGCTGGTTCGCGCGGGAAACGGGCGCACAGCGCAGTACAAGGCCACTGCCAAGGGACTTAAGGCAGGCACTAACTTCCCCGCATGACCGATCCCCGCCAGCGCGCGGCCCTCATCAAGGCCAAGGCCCATGAGCTGGGGTTCCTCGCCTGTGGCGTGGCGCGGGCAGGATTCTTGGAGGAAGAGGCTCCGCGCTTGGAGCAATGGCTGCGGCAGGGGAAGCAGGGCACCATGGCCTACATGGAGCGCCACTTCGACCTGCGTCTCGACCCCACCAAACTGGTGCCCGGCGCCCGGAGCGTGATCAGCCTCGCCTATAACTACTTCACACCACCGCAGCAGGTGGACCCCGAAGCGCCCAAGCTGAGCACCTACGCCTACGGCCGCGATTACCACAAGGTGGTGAAGAAGCGCCTCAAGCCATTGGTCGCGTTCATCGAGGAGCAGTTCGGCGCGGTGGACATGCGGGCCTTCGTGGACAGTGCACCCGTGCTGGAGAAGGCCTGGGCCGAGCGGGCCGGCATTGGTTGGCGCGGCAAGCACACCAACGTCATCCGCCAAGGTGCGGGCTCCTTCTTCTTCTTGTGTGAACTGATCACCGACCTGGAGCTGGAGCCCGATGCGCCTGCCACCGACCATTGTGGTACCTGCCGGCGCTGCATCGATGCCTGCCCCACGGAGGCGATAACGCCCTATGGCGTGGACGGCAGCCGCTGCATCAGCCACCTCACCATCGAGCTCAAGGGCGCCATTCCGGAGGAATTCACCGGGAAGATGGCCGGCTGGGCCTTCGGGTGCGACATCTGCCAGCAGGTATGCCCATGGAACCGCTTCAGCACACCCCATACCGAGCCTGAGTTCAGCCCCAAGGCGGAACTGATGGGGCTGTCCGCCGACGAATGGCACGGTATGACCGAGGTGGTCTTCGAACGGATCTTCGAGGGGAGCGCGGTGAAGCGCACCAAATACACCGGGCTGCGCCGCAACCTTGACCTCCTGCGCCGCGCGGCCGAGTAGGACCGAATTAGCTGCGTACCGTGGTCTGGAACACTTCCAGGATCACGTCCTTGTACATGTGTCCGAAGGTGGCCATACACCAGGCCTTCAACACCAGTTGATCACGCTGGCCCACCCACTTGCGGGCCTTGATCAGTTCCTTCTTGAAGAGCAGCTTGTCGAAGCTCACTTTCTGCAGCACCTCCTTGCTGAACTCCATCATCTTCTTGCCCGTTTCCATCATCACACGAAGGCTTTAGAGAGGTGAAGGTAATACGGTCCGAAGGGGAATGGGCCTCGGGGTACCCAAAGATCCTTAAACGGTCCGCTGGGGAGAACGTGGGTCGGAATGGATCGGTATGCCGAAGGGATCACTGGGGGAACTTCCGCTCCTCCACCTGCATCACCTCCTCGGTACCCACATCGTACAGCCACGCCACGAGGTAGCAGTTGTTCACGTTCACCACATTGGAGGGTACTGTGTAGGTATAGGGGAAGCTGAACGATTGACCTGCGGTACCACCGCCCGCGATGGCCGAGGCGCCCCATGTGCCGTTCAGGTTGCCGCGCAGGATATGCCGATGCTCGTAGTTCGGGATGTCCGGTGGGCTGGATTCCGAATCGTACTGCCAATCGATCACACGGTCCTCCACCAGGTACACCACGAGGTTATAGTCACCAGTTACCGCCTCCTGCAGCTCCAGGTCGATCTCTGTAGTGACCGTACCACCGTTGACGATGATCGTATCCACCTCGAGCTTGAAGGGGCTCGGCGTACCGATGATGTCCTCCACGGCCGATCCCCAGCTACCATCGTTCACCAGAATGCTCCCATTGAAGGGCTTGCGGCTGATGAGCCCGATGGGGTAGGACTGAGGCCCATAGGTCGTATTGTAGGCGTTGCCAGCCACCGTTCGATGGTCGGTATCATACTGCCCATCGCCCAGCGGAGGGAACGGGATGGAGAAGAAGCCCGCGTGGATGGCCACAAGCACCAGGTCCTCCCCGTACACATCATCCTTCAGAGCCTGGGCCACCCGTGCTGCTCTGGGGCAGTTGGGGCAGCGGTGCCCGGTGATGTCCTCCAGCAGCACCTTACGGGTCACCTCCTCGGTGCCCCCGCCACCCCCGCCGCCATTGTTGTCCGTACTGGGCGGTGTTGGGTCGTCCACGTAATCACAAGAGGCCAGCCCAAGGGTGGCGGTCAACAGGAGCAGGGCGAGTGTGCGCATGGCTCAGAACGTGCTGGTGATCGACAAGGTAAGGCCGTTGGCTGCGGGTACCTGCCGGCAGACACCGCCTACGCAGAAGATACCGGCCCGCTGACGGCCGTAGTTCATTTGGAAACGATTGCCTCCGCGGATATAACCGACGGAACCGATCGGATAGTGCAAGGGTTCCTGGCCTTTGGACTCCAGATACGCACTGCCGATGTAGTTGTACTGGTCCATCGCGGCTACGAACCAATGCGGGCTGAAGGTGAGTTCGGCCAACGCGGTGGCCCAATTGCCCTGGTCCTGCTTGGTGCTCAGGTGTTGCAGTTCGAAGCGCAACGAGGTGCGGTCGCTGAAGTTGTGCAAGCCCTCCAGGATCACCATGTCGGCATAGATCACGGGCTTACCCGGCTTGCCCTGGATGATGTCGATGTCATAGGCCACGTTCAAGTAAGTGAGCGCGAACTCCCAATGTTCGCTCACCTTCTTGCGCAGCTCCACGTTGATGTCCTGGAAGTAGCGGCGATCACCCGGGGTGAAGAAGCGGCTGGTGTAGCCCCTGCGCGCGGTCGTATCGTCCACAGCGCCCAGGCGGGTGGTATCCTGGCTGTAGGCCACCGAGCCGTTGAGGGCGATCTTGGTGCCGTACTTGCCACCGAGCGCGGTCCCTTTCTTCCATTTGTAGAACAGTTCACCTTGCGCGGCCCACTCGCTGTTGGGCTGGGTGGCGTAAGGGTACAGCGTGGCGGGCAGGTTGTAGGTGTGCTGCTTGGCCAGGGGGGGCAGGAAATTGATGTTCAGGTCGAACGGGGTGGCGGCGCTCCGGTCGCTTTGGAAGAACATGTTGTCGAAGGAGTGCGCACCCATGGATAGGCCGAAGCCCTTGACCGAATAGGTGGCGTTCACCAACAGGCCCTGGCCGTCCTTGTAGATGAAGCCGTTCTTGTTGTTCGGGTCGTTGATCTTGTAGGCATACTCGGCGTAGAGGTTCCACTTCGGCGTGGTGAAGTTGGCACGCAGGGCATAGGCCCCCACGTTCTCTGGCAGTTGCAGCAGGGGATCGCGGTCTTCCTGGTACTTGCTCACAAAGCTTCCGCCCAGGATCAAGTTGTTGGCGCTGGTCCAGGTGCTATCGAAGAATTCACTCAGGCTGATCTCCGCATCGAAGCCCCGCACGGTTCCGGGACCCTTCACCGCTTCGTTAACGAAGTTGAGGCGTTGCTGCCCAACGAAGCCTTTCAGGTTGATGCCCGGTACGGGACGATACTTCACGCGGATGCCGTCCATGGCATTGTCCACACCGAGATAGCGTTCCTCATAGCTGCGGAACACCATGCCCTGACCGAACTGTTCAAAGAAATGTCCCACGGTGACCTCCAGGTCGCTCATGGTGTAGCGCGCGTAGCGGAAGCCCACTCCGGTACCTGAGAACGGGAGGCCAGCGGGATAGCCGGCCAATGGCGGGGTGTAGCTCTCGAAGCGCCCTCCGGCCTCAAAAGCGCCATTGGTGTAGATGAGGTTGGCCCAGGCGTTCGCGCCCATTTTCTGGGGCAGCACCACGGCTCCGATGGCGGAGTCCTCGTTGTAGTACTGGATGTCGGTGCTGAAGTTGCCGTGTACCTGGCCGCCATCTTGGGCGAGCAGGGGGGAGGCGGTCAGTGAAAGGGCGAATACCAACAGGCCATGCCTGGCGTCCGGTGGGAACAGCATACGGGATGGGGTCACTTCTTGCCGACGAGTTCCTTCACCTTGTGGTAAAGCTCGTTCTCGTCGCCGGGTTCATAGTTGTTGTGCTGCCACACGATCTCGCCCTTGCCATTGATGAGGAAGGTGTGTGGCACATTGTTCACGTTCAGCGCCCGCTTCAGGTCGCCGTTGGGGTCGAGCACTACGTCGTAGTCCCAATCCTGGCCGTTCACATAAGGGGCCACACGCGCCATGCTGCGGGCATCGTCGATGGATACGGCGATGAGCTTCACGCCGGTCTCCTTCTGCCAGGTCTCGTACTTCTCAGCGATCGCGCTCAGTTCGCGCTTGCAGGGGGCGCACCAGGTGGCCCAGAAGTTCACGATGATCGGTTTGCCGTTGTTGGTCCAGGTGCTGGTGTTCACCTTCTTGCCGTCCATGGTCTGGACCACCACGGCGGGCATCTTGGATTGGGCGTGGAGGGCCAGGGCGAACAGGGCGGGAGCGAGGGTGAGCAGGAGCTTTTTCATGGTTCAGTGAGGGTTGGAAATGGAAGGTCGGCGACCGGAGATGCGAACATCGTACCGGATCGCCGACCTTTTCATTTCACTGCGCTGGGCAGCTTACTTGTTCAGGGTCACCTTGCGGCTGGCGCGCACGCCATCAGCGGTGATGTTCACGAAATAGATGCCGTTGTTCAGGGCGCTGAGGTCGATCACCTCGCGCTGGGTGCCGGCACCCATGGCGCGCGTGGCAGCGAACACGCGCTCACCGAGCACGTTGAACACTTCGATCTGGGCAGCACCGGAAGCAGGAGCTTCGTACTGTACGTTGATCAGGCCCTCGGTGGGGTTGGGGAACACGCGCAGACGCTGATCGGCGGCGTTCTCTTCCACGCCCACGTTCAATACCACAGGCGAGAAGTTGGCCTGCAGGATGGCCTTCGTGCTCACGTTCTGCACGAACGCCACGATGGTCAGGTTCTCCAGGTCCTGGACCCAGGTGTTGGAATTTCCTTGGGCAGCTCCTCCGAGCACCATGGTGTGGGAAAGGCTGAAGGTCTGGGTCTGATCGGCGGTGAGGCTGGCGAGATTTGTGCCGTTGGCGTTCGGCATCATCTTGCGCTGAACTTGCTTGAACACGTCCTGGGTAGTGGTCGAAGCGGCGTAGTTGTAGGTGTTCTCAACAATGACCACGTGCAGTTTATGCGTGCCGGAGAACGTCGCAAAGGGCGTTACGTTGGCCGTCACATTGATCTGGTTCCCGTTCAATGTGTAGCTCAGGTCCAGATCCACGAACGCGTCAAGAGCAGCTTGTTCTTGGATGTAGGCGGCAGAGGTGGCTGCCATGGGCTTTCCATCAATGAACAGGTCGGGGATGCCGGTCACGCCATAATAGTTGCGGCGTGAGAGGGCGTCCGGGTTGTAGCTCGGGTCGTTACCCGGGCTGGGGAAGTTCTGGTGATACTTCACCGCAGAAACATTGCTTCCCAGATTGTTGGTGTTCAGACCGGTAAGGGTGGGCCCGAAGGTGGTGTTGAGGTTGGCGCAAGGCGGGCAGGTGGAGCTGGTGAACTGTTCGATGATGGTGATGCGGTCCACGCTCTGGCTGGCTACTCCGATGGTGCCCGAGAAGCTGTTGTTGGCGGCCACACCGTCGCTGGCCATGCCGCTGATGCTGATGTCGAGGGTGTGGGTGCCCACCGTAGCGTTCCAAGGGGTGGGGTGGTTGTAGGTGTATGCTTCTCCGGGGTTGATGGTGGCGGTAATGTCCATGTTCGCTGGCGTGCCGCCGTCGACCGCATAGCTCAGGGTGAAGCCGGTCATTGGAACGATACCGGTGTTCAACACCGTGCCGCTGACGGTCACGTTGCCTTGAGCCACCACCGATTCCAGACCAAGAGCACCGATGCCGAGGTCAGATCCGATATACACCGAGGAGCTTTGCGTGGTCGTGAAGGAACCGCCGCTGGCTACTTCAGTTCCACCGACAAGGATCTCGTAGCCACCTGCACCGTAGGCGCAGCACATGCCGTCACCATAGGAGTCATCCACGGTGAAGATGATCTGGGTGTTGTTCGGGGCACAGAACGTGACCGGGGTCTGAGGACGAACACCGTTGGTGGGGGCATCCGTGTATGGCCCACCACTGGCGAACACGGGGCTTCCTCCGGGGCCGGTGACCTCCCAGGTCGTTTCAGAGCCATACCGGTCCAGGTTGATCTGGATCGTCACTTCGGTTTCGCCCGCAGGGCACTGCGCGCTTGCTTGCCCGGCGGCCATGCCGAACGCAGCCAGTAAGAGTAAGGACTTCTTCATGCGTATCTTTGGTTAAGGTTCTTCGGCTAGCCTCGAGCGGGTCGAACATCGCCGAGACCAAATGTAGGGTGTCGTGCGAACGAATGGTGTAGGATGTCCGGGCCTCCTTGGGATCCTAGCGGGCACGAGGGATGCGAGCCTGGTCCGCGACCACGTGACAAGGCAGGACTTGTAATGTATCTTTGTAAGGACAGTAAGACCTGCATACACACCCCACACCGTCCGCTCATGATCTCACGCTACGCTCATCTCCCGTTCCTGCTCTTCGCCAGCGTTTCGTTGGCCCAGTCACCCATCACCTTGACCAATTCCGACGGCGAGGTGGTCAACGGCCAGACCGTGGTGGTCTATGGTGGAGCGGATGAATTCGTTCTGGGACAAGGCCTCACCGCAACGCTCGATGTGGGCACGGACCGGGTGTTCAACGTTCGCCGTTATGAGTTGGATGTACAGCCCAGCACTGCGAACTACTTCTGCTGGGGGCAGTGTTACGCACCCCGCGACGCTGGTCAGTCCGTAGTATGGCAGGGTGCCGCACAGGACGCGCTCGTTATGGTGAACGGCGAGCCCAACGAGAACTTCCACGCCTACCACATGCCGAACGGGATCGTGGGCAACAGCACGTTCCGCTATGTGTGGTTCGACACAGCACTGCCTACGGATTCTGTGTGGTGCGACATCCAGTTCCGCGCGATCGATAATGTGGGTGTGGATGAGCTCACTCCCTCCGCTTCCCTTGGTGTGTTCCCCAATCCAAGCCGTGGGGCTGATGTTCAGTTCGCACTGGAGCTTCGGAATGTGGACCAGGCGTTGGATCTTGTGGTGTTCAACGCGCTGGGTGCGCGGGTCCGCACCATCACAGTACGTCCGGGCCAACTGAACGCACGTCTCGGTACCACAGAACTTGCTGAAGGCCTGTACTTCGCCAGTGTGCTGCAAGGCGGCAAGGCGCTCGCCACACAGCGCTTTGTGATCAGCGGCCGCTGAACCGGTCACGCAATCGGGAAGCCAGCATCGGGATGCCGATGCTGGCTTTTTCCTTTATGTGTGCCTTTGTGCGCGCCGGTAGATCGAGGGGGGAAGGGTCTACCGCGTACAGTTCAGCACCGGGCGCCATGGCATGGATGAGGCCCGCTGCGGGATAGACCTGTAGGGAGGTGCCCACCACGATCACGATATCGGCCCGCTTCACGATCTCGGCAGCCTTGGGAAGCAACGGCACCTGCTCCCCGAACCACACGATGTGCGGTCGTAATTGGGATCCCAGCGGGCAGCGATCGCCCAGCTGAAGGTCGTGGTCCCACGACTGCACCAGGTCCGGGTCACGCGTGCTGCGCACTTTTCGGAGTTCGCCGTGGAGGTGCAGCACTCGGGTGCTGCCCGACCGTTCATGGAGGTCATCCACGTTCTGGGTCACCACGTCCACCTCGAACTGGTCTTCCAGCGCGGCGATCGTTCGGTGAGCGGCGTTGGGCTGCACCGCGAGCAGTTGGGCCCTGCGCGCGTTGTAGAAGCGCAACACCAGCTCTGGGTCGCGCTGCCAGGCTTCGGGAGTGGCCACATCCTCGATGCGATGTTCCTCCCAGAGCCCGTCGGCAGCCCTGAACGTGCGGATGCCGCTCTCTGCACTGACCCCTGCGCCGGAAAGCACTACGATATGCGTCCGTTCCATGCGGTCGAAGGTAATCGCGTGGCAGGCTGTTGGGGTCAGACCGCTTGCCGATCGCCCCATTCTCTTATTTTCGTGCCCTTCGCGAACAAAACCACCGGCCGATAAGCGCACGTTACCCCCTTCATCGAAGTACGGAAAGCAGCGGAGGGACAGGATGATCGACAGCCTGAACGGGGAAGTATTGGAGCGCGGCCAGGACCATGTGGTGCTGGATTGCCACGGCGTGGGGTATCTCATCGGCGTGGGTCCGCGCACGTTGATGGAGCTTCCTGCTTCCGGTACCGTGCGCCTTCACGTGCACTACTCCGTTACCGTCGACGTGCGCAGCGGGTCCAGTGAGCACCGCCTGTATGGGTTCAAACATCCCGACGAGCGGCAGCTCTTCCGCAGGCTGATCGAAGTACAGGGTGTTTCGGCCACCATTGGCATGGCCATCCTGGGAGCGCGCAGTGCGGCCGATGTGCATACGGCCGTGCTAACGGGAAATGAGGAGGTACTACGTTCGGTGAAAGGCATCGGTCCGAAGTTGGCCCAACGTATCGTGGCTGAACTGCGCGGCAAACTGACTGCAGGTCCACTTCCTGCGAGCGGAACGGTCCTCCCTGTGGGCAATACGGTGAAAGCCGAGGCGTTATCGGCACTGCTGTCCCTGGGTCTCGACCGGGCAAAAGCGGAACGTGCCCTGAACACTGTGCTCTCAGAACAAGCGGACGCTGGCGTGGAGACCCTGATCAAGATGGCGCTCAAGAACTTGTGAACGGAACGATGAGCGTCAGGACCTATAGATACGCCATGCGCATGCACCCCTTGGTAAAGTGGATGCTGTTGCTGCTGACGCTGGTGCTCGCGCCTGAAGTGCTGGCAGCAGAGGGCCTGGTGCTTCAGGTGGACTCTCCGGAGGTGGACCTGGTATGGCCGATCAACGATGTGGTAACGCCGGGTGATCAAGGAGGGGGGCGAATTGATCTGGGCAACCCGGAGAACATCCAGGACGATGTGATCTATGACCCGGTAACGGGTCAATATGTACTGCGCAGTTCGGTGGGGGGCGCGTTCGACTACCGCCCGCCCATGAGCTTATCGCTGGAAGAGTACTTGGAATACGACATGGAGCGGTCCATGGAGAACTACTGGCTGGACCGCGTGGAGGAGGATAGCGAGAGCGCGCAGAAGGGATTGATCCCCAGCATTAAGGTGCGCGGCGAGGCCTTCGATCGGATATTCGGAGGCAACACCATCGATATCAAGCCGCGCGGTTCTGCGGAGGTCATCTTCGGGGTGAACGTGAGCCGAACGGACAACCCGCGGATCCCCATCGACCAGCGGCGCATCACCACCTTCAACTTCGACCAGCGCATCCAGCTCAACCTGATGGGCAGCATCGGGGAGAAGCTGAAGATCAACACCAACTACAACACCCAGGCCACCTTCGACTTCGAGAACCAGGTGAAGCTGGACTACACCGGCTATGAGGATGAGATCATCCAGAAGATCGAAGCGGGCAACGTAAGCCTCCCGTTGCAGGGCACGTTGATCCAAGGCAGTCAGAGCCTCTTCGGATTGAAGACCGAACTGCGCTTCGGACGGTTGACGGCCACGGCGATCTTCAGCCAGGAGAAGGGTCAGCGCCGCAATGTGCAGACCCAGGGTGGCGCCCAGACCACCAACTTCAACATCAAGGCCGACGAATACGAAGCCAATAAGCACTACTTCCTCAATCACTATTTCCGCAACCAGTACGAAGCTGCATTGCGCACCCTGCCCACGGTGAACAGTGGTGTGCAAGTGACCCGGGTGGAAGTCTGGGTGACCAACATGCGGCAGGATTTCCAGCAGACGCGCAACATTGTTGCCTTTACGGACCTGGGCGAGGATGGCAGTGCGGAGGCCGTGGCAGCAGGGCATTTCAGTAGTGATCTGCCACCCGGGTTGGTCCTGGATGCACCCGGCATCATCGCCAGCAACGGAGCCAACAACCTATACCAGTTGGTGAGCAGCAACGCTGGCATCCGGAGCTTTTTCCAGGCTACTGGTGCGCTGCAAGTGCTGGGGCTGCGTGATGCACGCCACTTCGAGCGGTTGGAGAACGCACGCCTATTGCTGCCCAACGAGTACACCTTCAACGACCGGCTGGGCTTCATCTCGCTGAACCAATCGCTGAACAATGATGAGGTACTGGCCGTGGCTTACCAGTACACCTTGCAAGGGCAGACCTACCAAGTGGGTGAGTTCTCCACCGATGGTGTGAGTCCGCCCGATGCGTTGATGTTGAAGTTGCTCAAAGCCACCATCACCGATCCCAAGTTGCCGATGTGGGACCTGATGATGAAGAACATCTATTCGCTCGGCGCCTTCCAGGTGAACCGTGACAACTTCCGGCTGGAGCTGATCTACAACAACCCGATCACTGGGGTGGACATCAACTACATCCCCCGGGCACCCTTGGACCAGATCCCGCTGCTGCAGGCGTTGGCCCTGGACCGACTTGACCCCAACAATGCACCGAATCCGGACGGCTGGTTCGACTTTATTGACGGAGCGGCCACGGTGGGGGGGACCATACAGACCCAGAACGGGCGCATCTACTTCCCCGTGCTTGAACCCTTCGGCGAGTTCTTGGACCGCCAGCTGATCGGCCCCAACCCAAGCGCTCCCATACAGCCAGAACAAGTGCGGCGCACCATCACGTACCGCCAACTTTACGACAGCACCCGCACTGCCGCCCAGAACCAGCCTGAGCTGAATCGTTTCCGGCTGCGTGGCAGCTACCGTTCGGCCAGTAGCGATGTGATCTCCCTCAACAGCGTGAACATCCCGCAGGGCAGTGTGGTGGTAACGGCCGGTGGCGTGCGCCTGATCGAGAACCAGGACTACACGGTGGACTACAACCTGGGTCGCGTGCGTATCCTGAACCAAGGCATCCTGGAAAGCGGCACGCCCGTGAACATCAGCCTGGAGAGCAACTCGCTGTTCAGTATACAGACCAAGACCTTGCTGGGCGCCCGCTTCGATTACAAGATCAGCAAGGACCTGGTGTTCGGCGGTACGATCATGAACCTTTATGAGCGGCCGTTGACCCAGAAAGTGAACGTGGGTGATGAGCCCATCTCCAACACCATCGTGGGGTTGGATGGCTCGTGGCAGACCCGCTCGCGCTGGCTCACCGAGCTGGTGGACAAGTTGCCGTTCTATGCCACGAAGGCTGAATCGAACGTATCCGCTACGGCTGAAGCTGCCTACTTGATACCTGGCCATAGCCGGGCCATTGGTCAAGCCGGCACCAGCTACATCGATGACTTCGAGGGCAGCGTGAGCATCATCGACCTGCGCACACAGGCTCTGTGGTTCCACGCCGCCACACCGCAGGGCCTGCCCGATCTTTTTCCAGAGGGAGACCTGGTGAACGACCTGCGCAATGGATTCCGGCGCGCGCAGCTTGCGTGGTACGTGGTCGATCCGCTCTTCTTCCGTGACAACAATCTCACCCCGCCCAACATCAGGGCCAGTCCGGAGATCCGCAGCGACAACCGGATGCGTGAGGTATTGGAGCAGGAGGTGTTCCCGAACAGACAGCTGCCTGCGGGCACGCCGGCCAATATTCCAGTGCTCGATCTGACCTACTACCCCAACGAGCGCGGGCCTTACAACTACAACCCCGATCTGACCAATACTGGCGATCTGTTCAACCCGGAGGATAATTGGGCCGGCATCACCCGGCGCATCACCACCACGGACTTCGAGGCGAGCAACATCGAGACCATCCAGTTCTGGATGATGGACCCCTTCTTCAACGCCAGCAACAGCAATGGCGAAGAACAGCACAGGGGGTGAACTGTACATCGATCTGGGCAACATCAGCGAGGATATTCAGCGCGATGGGCGCAAGTTCTTCGAGAACGGCTTGCCGAAGGACCTGGAGGACGATGCGCAGGAGACCGATACCACGGCATGGGGGGTGATCCCCACCACCCAAAGCGTAGTGAACGCCTTCGCCATCGTGGAGAACAATTCGAACGCTTACCAGGATGTGGGCATGGACGGACTGGCCTCCACGCAGACCGACCTGGAAGGCCGCAACGAACAAGAGTTCTTCGCAGAACGCTACCTGAACCTGCTGAACCCCGGAGCCCGTGCTCGTTGGGAAAGCGACCCCAGCAACGATGACTATCGCTTCTTCCGTGGCGATGCATTTGATGCA
>JALOLX010000123.1 GCA_025455765.1 Flavobacteriales bacterium
GTCCGTTCCATGATCGTTAGGTTGGTTAAGGTCGATGGCCTATCGGGCAACAGGCCAACGATGAAGGTAACACCGATCTGTTGAAAAAGGTTCTGTCGCGGCCCGACCGGTGCTTAGTAGGCAAGCACAACGTGTTGATCCACAACTTGTGGCCTCGATGAGGGCAGGATCATTTCCAAGCTCAGCATCTGGACGGGAAGATGCTCCAGGACCAACACAGTATCCCGAGGAGGGAACCGGGCCACAAGATCAGGCAGCTGGCCGGAGCCGATCAGCACGAACGCGCCTTGGGAGGGCGGACGATCCAGCTCTTCCACCCGGGCCACGTAGGGCCCCTTGCCGGCGCCGTAGAATTCCAGTGCCGTGCCGCCGACACCTACGCTCAGCAGCCGATCAGGCGCGATCTCCTGCTCGTGCAACCAACGGCCTACCTGGGCATTGGACTGGTAGCGCAAGAGCGCCGGATAGAACTGCGTATTGATCCCCCACGCCACAGCAGACCACAGCGCGACGAACAGGAGCAACTCGTGGCGATGACGGAACAAAATCACGACGACCAACAGGATCGCCAACAGCGCGGTGAGCGGCCAGCCTTGTGGGAAGCACCAACCGAGCAGTACCATGGCCAGGAGCAGGAGCAACAGCCACAGTACACGCTGGACGGCTGCGAGCGCAACGGGCAACCCTTCCACGAGGGACCTGGCGCCGTACACCGCAAGCAAGGGAAGAACGGGATAGATGTAATGGGGCAGCTTGAACTGTGATAACGAGAGTGCGACGAAGAGCAGTAGCGCACCCCAAGGTCCGCCGTGATCGCGTTCAGTACCCGTGATGGAACCCTTCAACGCGCGCCACCAGCCCATCAGCACGAAGACGGTCCACGGCAGCAGGAGCCATGGCAGTTCATGGGTGAAGTACAACACGGTGGAATCGTCCTTCCAGCGGTTCTCGCCAGTGATGCGACCGAAGCTCTGCTCCCAGAAGAAGAAGCGGATGCCATGCGCGCCGTGCTGATCGTACAGACCCTTCAACATGGGCAAGAGCAGCAGTAGCACGATCACGGGTATGAGGAGCAGACGCACGTCCAACAACTGCTTCCATCGACGATCACCGAGGAGCTGGAGCCCCAGTACGACCGCTGGTGCCACGAACCCCAGGGGACCTTTGGCCAGCATGCCCATGGCCACGGCGACCGAAGCCCATACCAGCCAGGCGGTCCTGCCTGTGACCAGGAACTCCCCTCCTGTCCACATCGCCGTAATGACGGCCGCCGTGAGCAGGGTATCCGTGCGCACATCGTTGGTCATGAGCAGGAAGGCCACCGACGACGCGAGGACAAAGGCGGCCCAGTGCGCCACGTGCAGGCTGTTGAATAGGCGCGCATAGCGAAAAGTGGCGTACACCGCCCACACGGCGGCCAGCATACTGGGCAGCTTGTAGCTCCAGTTGTGTATGCCGAAGAGGTGGAACGATAAGGCCGATAGCCAGAAGAGCAGGGGCGGCTTGTCGAGGTAGTCGTGGCCCCGGAAATAGAGCTTCAACTTATCCGGCTGATGCAGCATATCGCGGGCCATGGTGGCATACTGCGCGGCATCCACCTCCATCACGTCCAGCAGGGCACCTGCCACTACCACCACACCAAGGGCTAACCACAGCAGCAGCGGAGGTGCGGATGGAGCTTGCTGGGAACGGCACATGGGGCCGCAAGATCGGGCCGAAGGACGATAGGACCGCGCCTGGGAGAACGATAAGGCTTGTTAAGGGCGCAGCGCTGTTGACAGCCAGGCTGTAACATTGCCTCACCACAGGCCCCTGTGGCACCGTATGGGACGCAAGGCGATCGGCACCCTTCTTCTTCTGGCCACACTGGGCGTGTTCGGCGTGGTCATCACCCAGCTCTTGTGGCTGCAGCAGGCCCGTCGTACGCACAAGGACCAATTGGAGCTGAACCGGGAACAGGCCCAACAGCTGGAAAAGCAGTTCAATGACCGGGTGGTGATCGCGTTGACGGATGTGACCGAACAGATCCTCTCCATCACCAAGGACCCCAGCGACCTGTACGATGCGGTGAAGCAGGAGCGGCCGAACTACTTCGCGGTCACCATCAACGACACGCTGCACCCCTACCTGCTGGAGGCCTTGTTGCGCAAGGAGTTCAGCCGCCGCAACATCCTGGAGGACTTCGAGTACGGCATCTACGACTGTTTCACGGACAGCGTGGTCTATGGCAACTACGTCAGCCTGGACACCATCGGGCTGGATACCGTGCCGCACACCAAGTTGCAGAAGTTGGACAAGGACGGTCACTACTTCGGGGTGTATTTCCCCAAACGGCAGAGCAGTTTGTGGGAGGAGCAGGATGCCAGCAGCTGGACGTGGATCTTTCCCGCCGTGGTGACGCTCATCGTGTTCAGCTTCTTCGCTTACAGCGTGTGGGTGATCCTACAGCAGAAGAAGTTGAGCGAGATGAAGAACGACTTCATCGGCAACATGACCCACGAGCTCAAGACACCGATCAGCACCATTGCCTTGAGCAGTGAGGTGCTCAGCGACCCGGACATCGTGCATGAGCCGGAACGCCTGAAGGCCTATGCGCAGATCATCCGTACGGAGAACGAACGTTTGCGGGTACAGGTGGAACGCGTATTGCAGCTGTCCACCTTGGACAAGGGCGAGCTGGAATTGGCGCGTGAAGCCGTGAACATGCATGCGGTGGTGGACGAAGTTCGCGACCACTTCCTGCTTCCACTGCAGGAGAAGGGCGCCCAACTGGAACTGCACCTGGTGGCATCGGATGATGTGGTGATGGGCGACCGGGTACACCTGACCAACGCGCTCACCAATCTGGTGGATAACGCACTTAAGTACGGCCCTGAAGGGGGCACGATCCGCATGAGCAGCAGCTCCAAAGCAGGGCAGCTGTACCTGTCCGTTGCAGACGAGGGCATTGGCATCGCCAAGGAGGACATCAAGCACATTTTCGAGCGCTTCTATCGGGTACATACAGGGAACCGCCACGACGTGAAAGGCTTCGGTCTGGGGCTCCACTATGTGCAGCAGATCACCGTGGCACATGGAGGGCGTGTGGACGTAAAGAGCGAACCCGGCAAGGGCAGCACCTTCACCCTGTGCCTACCCTTGGGCACCAACACCACACGCGCATGAGCCAGCAACCCGTACGCATCCTTCTGGTGGAGGACGACCAGAACCTGGGCTTTGTGATCCAGGATGCCTTGAAGCGCAAAGGCTACGGAGTGACCTTATGCCGCGATGGCAAAGAGGGCTTGCGTCAGTTCAATGCGGCCAGCCACGACCTGTGCGTACTGGACGTGATGCTGCCCCAGAAGGACGGGTTCAGCCTGGCGGAGGACATCCGTTCAGTGGATCGCGCGGTGCCCATCGTGTTCCTGACGGCCAAGAGCCAGGTGGACGACCGCATCGCCGGCTTCAAGGCGGGGGGCGACGACTACCTCACGAAGCCCTTCAGTCACGAAGAGCTCATCCTACGCATCGAAGCCATTCTCCGCCGCACACAAGGCCGGAGCGACGACAAGGACAGGGACCGCTTTGAGCTGGGCGAATTCACCTTCGACCACCGCAACCTGGTGCTGAGCCACCCCACGGAAGAGCGGAAGCTGACCCGCAAAGAGGCCGATGTGCTGCGCCTGCTGTGCCTGCACCGCGAACAGGTGCTGGCCCGCGAGCTGGTGCTGAACATGGTCTGGGGGGACGATACGTACTTCCTGGGGCGCAGTCTGGACGTGTTCATCAGCCGGCTGCGCAAGTACCTGAAGCCCGATCCACGGGTGCAGATCGTGAACGTGCACGGGGTAGGATTCAAACTGGTGGTGGATAACTGACCGGCACCAACTGGCAGGGACGGCTCAGGAACAACTACCTTAGCTGTACAAGCGGCGCTCCAGTTGCCGCTCATTCCATGCTGAAACACTACGCTCCTGCCCTTCTTGCGCTCTGTGCGCCCACCCTGCTCAACGCACAGAACACCTGTGCTACTGCGCTGCCGATCACAGCAGGCATCCATGTGGTGGATACCATCGACGGGACCGAAGTGCCACTGCCTGTGTGTGCCACCGGTGGCAACCTTGCGACCAATGGTGAATGGTACAGCTACACCCCCACGCAGGACATCAGTCTGGTGATCAGCACAGACCTGCCGGAGAACGCCGAGTTGGACACCCGGGTGCATGTGTACAGCGGAACGTGCGGCAACCTCCTCTGCGAGGATGGCGACGATGATTCCGGGTCGGGCTTCTTGAGCTTGGTGACGATGAACATGCTCGCCGGCACCACCTACTACATCGCTTTTGACGATCGCTGGGACGCTGACGGGTTCACGTTCTCCCTGACGGAGGGGCCACCTTTCCTGGAGCTGGTGAGCTTCAGCAACCTCAGCATACCTACGGCTGGAAGTGTGCGTGCTGCGGTGGACATGAACAACGATGGCTTGGACGATGTGGTCTCCGTGACCACCTCGAACATCAACATCAACTACCAGCTGGCCGGTGGTGGCTTCACAACGGTGAACCTGCCGAACGACACAGTGGAGAACTCGGCGAGCTGGAGCTTGTGCGCGGGTGACATCGATGGCAATGGCCAGCGCGACCTGGTCTATGGTGGCGGCAGTGGCGTTACGGTGATGTTCGCCAACGAGGACGGTACCGCCTTCACCGACAGCAGCTTCGCACAGTATGTGTTCTGCCAGCGCACCAACATGGTGGACATCAACAACGATGGAGACCTGGACGTGTTCGTCTGCCATGATGTGGCACCCAACGTGTACCTGTTGAACATGGGAAGCAGCACCCTCAGCTGGAACCAGGGAGGCTTGGGCGACACCCAGGGCGGTGGCAACTACGGCTCCATCTGGACGGACTTCGACAACGATGGCGACATGGACATGTTCATCGCCAAATGCCGCGGTGGCAATCCGGTGGTGAGCACCAACCAACTGCACCGGAACAACGGGGATGGCACATACACGGAGGTTGCCGCGCAATACAACCTGGCCGATCCGGTACAGACGTGGAGCGCGGCGTGGGGGGACTTCGACAACGATGGCGATATGGATGCCTTGGTGGGCGCCAGTTCCTTCACCGCCGGTGGTCACAAGCTGATGCGCAACGACGGCAGTACGTTCACCGACATCACGGCTGGTTCGGGATGGGATGTGTTCGCTGGCACGAGCATCGAGCACGTTACGCACGACTTCGACAACGATGGGCTGTTGGATGTGATGGGAGGCGGAGGAGCCATCATGATGAACCGCGGGAACATGGTATTCGAACCGAATACGGTGGGCTTTGATGTGGGTGCGGTGGGTGACCTGAACAACGATGGGTTCCTGGACATGATCAATGGTTCAACGGCCCGGATCAATCAAGGCAACGACAACAACTGGCTGCGCATCCACACGGTAGGCACGGTGAGCAACAGCGAGGGCATCGGTGCGCGCATCACCATCACCACAGCCTCCGGGCAGCAGATCCGCGA
>JALOLX010000124.1 GCA_025455765.1 Flavobacteriales bacterium
CGTGGTGGACCGATGGACCGATCTTACGCACAACGAACTCGCCGCGCTGGCCGCCATTGAGCAACGTAGTACGCACCCCCTGGCCCGTGCGCTGATGAACGCACTGCCCGATCCCGCAGGTGCAGCACCCATCCATGCAGTGACCGAGGTGCCTGGCGAGGGCATGCAGGCCACGGTCAACGGTGCAAGATGGCTGGTGGGTAACCGCCGCGCGCTGGAGTCCGGCGGTGTGCGCATCGATCGTGAACACAGCTTGCGCGAACGTGAGTGGCAGGAGCGCGGCCGCACCACGGTATGGGTGGCTGCCAACGGTCAGGTGCGCGGCCTGTTCGCCCTCGAGGATGTGCTGCGTTCCAGTGCACCCTTGGCGATCGCCGCGTTGAAAGAGACCGGCATCCCGGTGTACATGCAGACCGGTGATGGCGCCCGCATGGCCCGGCAGGTGGCGGCTGCGGTGGGCATTGAACACGTGCGCGCCGAAGTATCGCCCAAGGACAAGGCCGCCTTTGTGCAAGGCCTGCGCGAACAAGGCGCCGTGGTGGCCATGGTGGGCGATGGGGTGAACGATGCGGCGGCCCTCGCTGCGGCGGATGTCAGCTTCGCCATGGGGCAGGGTAGCGATGTGGCCATGGGCGTCGCCCACATCACCTTACTGGCTGGGGACCTGGCGGCCTTGCCGAAGGCAGTGAGGCTCTCGCGCCGCACCATGCGCACCATCCGCCAGAACCTCTTCTGGGCCTTCGTCTACAATGTCATCAGTATTCCGGTGGCGGCAGGCGTCCTTCAACCGGCGCTCGGCTTCACGCTCGATCCGATGTGGGCCGGCCTGGCCATGGCCTTCAGCAGTATCAGCGTGGTGCTCAACAGCCTGCGACTGCGTATCGGATAAGGCCTACTGACAGGGCGGTCCCAGGCTCTGGATGTACTCGGCCATCAACGCCGCACCCTGCTCATCCACGATGCTTCGTCCGATCAACGGCATGCGCACCGCCTCATCGTTCGTGGTCAACCGGTGATAGATCGCCGAGCGCCCCAGATTGCCCCGCGCGATGAGGTGCGAGAAGGGTTCGATGGGTTCCTCAGGCACTACACAAACGCCCATGTTCGTAGGGTTCACGGTGCGTTCGTAAGCTAGCCGGATGGCCCGGTAGGAGCAGCTCCGACCTTCATCATGACAGTGTGCACAGTTGATGTCCAGATACGAACGCACGCGCTCTTCCAGGTCCTTCGACGTATCGGTCCACCGCACCAGCGTGAGGAAGTCCTTCGGGTAGCCGGGCTGCAGGATGCCATGCGCCACCCACTGGCTAAGTTGGTTGTTGGGGCCTGTTGGATACCAAAGGGGACCATTGAGGTTCTGTGGCTCGGGACCGATCGGTGTGTTGGCGCCGAACTTCCGGTGGCAGCTCTGGCATTCCACAAGTGAAGGGATACGGTACTGGATGGACCGTGCATCGCCATCCTCATCGGTCCAGCTCACCGGGATGGTGCTGCCCTGCAGGTTCAGGTAGGCTTCGGTCTGTTCGGCGTTCCACACATAGTTGAAGATCTCCCACTGCCCATCACGCTTGTAGAGCATGCGTGTCTCGATGATCCGACGGCCTCCGTTGGCCAGTGCGTTGTTGTAGTAGAAGCTCTTCAACAGCACAGCCCCATTGGGGAAGTCAAGCACCTCATGCGCACCATTGAACCGGGCCTTTCTGCCCTCGGGAAGCCACACGAACCGGGCCTTGTGCGCCTCGTCCGTGAACAGCGGAGTGATGGGCTCGAACGGGAGCACCTCGTCCACCGGCTGCATCTGCGCCAGCTTGCCACTGAAGAACCCGTATTCCGAAAGGGTATTGAAGGGAACCGCTTCCAGGTCGAAGTTCACCTTGGCACGACCCGTGGGTACAGGCCCACCGGCGCCGTCAAGCTGCTCCTTTCGGCAGCCGCTCAGAACCAGGGCGATGACGATCAGTGGGAGGAGAACGGCGTTGCGTGTCATGTTCTTCAAGTGCATGCAGTTCAACGTGCAAGTGGGGCTACCGGTTCCCGAAAGTACGAAGGTCCGGCCCCAGGGGACCGGACCTTCGTCAGGTCATGCTCGGAAACTCACTCCTTGGTGAAGCTGCGTTGCGTGGTGCCTTGCTCGGTGAAGAGCTGCAACACGTAGGCACCGGGAGTGAGGGTGCTCACATCCAACCGTTCGTTCACAACACTGCCGCGCAATACCAGGCGACCGGTGGCGTCCAAGACACGTACAGGCGTGGGAGCGTTGCCGATACCGGCCACGGTCAACTGGTCCTGGGCCGGTACTGGGAACAGCGAAATGGTCGCGTTCGTTGCCTCGTTCAGGCCGGTGGACACGCCTTCCACGATGACTTCAGTGGTGTTCACTTCGATGCCCTCCAGAACGTCCACGATGCCCGAAGGCCAGCGTACCGTTACCGAGGTGATCTCCGTCTCCTCGCCCAGGCCGATGTGGGCCGTCATCGTGCTCATGTAGCGGAAGCCGTCACCGCTGCGGATCTCGCGGGTGAACGTGCCGCTCGGTGTCTCGACCGTGATACGCGCGCCGATACCGTTGCTGTTGCTCACCACACCCACCGTGACGATCTTCAGCCAGTTGTTGTCGTTGCCCACGTTCTGGCGGATGGTTCCCGACGTGTACACATCGAGGAATCCGTCGTTGTTCAGATCACCGATGGGACCGTTACCAGGGAAAGTGCCGTTCTGGACAAAGGTCATATCACCCATGTTCATCAACAGGCCACCGCCGCCCAGAATGTCCAGGTATCCGTTGTTGTCGAAGTCATGGGTGGTCCATTCGATGCTCTGCCCGGTGAACAGATCCACGCCGGAGCCGGCCGTGATGTTGGTGAAGGTGCCGTCGCCGTTGTTCTCCAAAAGCTTGTGGTAGCCGCTGCTGCTGGCTCCGATCAGCGCATCCATGTCCCCATCGTTGTCGAAGTCGCCCCAGGCGCTGCTCCAGCTCTGGTGGCTGTCCGCCAGTCCAAGGGTGGCCGCCTGGTCCGTGAACGTACCATCACCGTTGTTGCGCATCAACAGGTCCACCGGGTCACAGCCACACTTGGCCACGAACATGTCCATATCGCCATCGTTGTCGTAGTCGGTCCAGATGGAGCCATAATTGCCGCAGGTGAGGCCCAGCAGCCCTTGGTTGAAGGTGAGGTTGCCATTGCCATCGTTGAAGAAGGCCACGTTGGCGTCCACGTCGTGGCATACGAACGCATCCAAGTGGCCATCGTTGTTGATGTCCACCATGTTGGTGCGCTGGCTGAAGATGTAGTTGGGGAAGGAGACCTCGGTGAATCCGGTACCGGTGTTGTTGGCCATCATGAACGTGCTGCCCTGACCGCCACCGTACAGCAGGTCGTTGTAGCCATTGCCGTCGATGTCACCCGCAGCGATGCTCCACGACGCGTTGTGATCGGCAGGCGTGGTGATGATGTTCACGGACTGGTAGGTGCCGGTGGCCTGTTGGTACAGGATGTTCACGTTGGTCGAGCTGGTACCAACGATATCATCCAAGTGGTCGTTGTTCATGTCCACCACACAGTAGCCGCTGCCGCTCACACCCTGGGTCACGTTGGTGAAGCCGATGATGGAAGGGGGTGGGGGCGGGGGTGGGGGCTCGGCCTGAGTGTACGAAAGGTTGAAGCTGAACCCGTTCGATGTCCACCGGTTGTCAAAGGCAATGATGTAGGTCTCGCCAGCAGTGACCGGGAAGGTGACCAGTGCCGTGAGGTTGCCGCCACTATCGTCATCGCCTTCCAAACAAGCGAGGCTGCCACAGGTGCCCGTGTAGATGTGCACGCGCGCATCCACGTTCGGGATCCCGGGCACGTTGGTGGTCAGGCGCATGGTGGTATCGTACACGGCGGTGTAGGTGTACCATTCTGCTGCCGTGCCCGGGTTCCCGTTGTTGGCGCAGCTGGCCGGGATCGGTTCGGTGCCGTTCACAGCATCCACCGCGTGGATGCCAACGCTGACCGGCACTGCCGTTGCGCAGGTGTTCTGTGCCGCAGCCTGAAGGCCTGCACAACTGGCGAGTATGAGTAGGGTTGAACGCATGGGTGGTCGGTGATGGTTCGGTTCAAGGGCAGGTTCCAGGTAGTTCGGAGATCCACTGGCGGATCAGCTCCACGCCTTCGTCGTGCGCAATGGTACGACCCAACAAAGGCATACGAACGGTCTCATCCGTGGAAGTTAGACGATAATGCATCATGGACCGTGCGGGGTTGCCTCGCGCGACGATCTCGGTGAATTCCGGCGCGATGGGATCATCCGGTGGCACGCAGATGCCCATGTTGATCTCCTGTGCGCTCTCGTTGAAGGCGAAGCGCATCGGACGATAATTGCAGTGGCGCTCTTCGGCGTGGCAGTGCGCGCAGTTCATGTCCAAGTAACTACGTACGCGGAGGTCCAGCGGTTGGGTCTCGTCCTCCCACTTCACCGTGGTCATGATGTTGGAAGGGTAACCGCTCTGTAGATATCCCTGCTCCACCCACTTCTCCAGCTGGTTGCGTACGCCATCGGCATACTGCAGGTCACTGTTCAGGTTCTGCGGCTTGGGCCCGATCGGGATGGGATCGAAGTTCACCTTGTGGCAGGTCTGGCATTCGGCCGCGCTCGGTATCCTGTACTGGATGCTCCGCTGTGCACCCTGTTCGTCGATCCAGGTCACCGGCGTGTTGCGACCGTCCAGGTCCAGGTAGGCTTCGGTCTGCTCTTCGTTCCACACATAATCGGCGAAATACCAGCTGCCGTTGCGCTTGAAGAGCAGGCGCGTCTCAATGATGCGACGCTCGTCCGCGGGTTGCACATGGTCGTAGTAGAACGTCTTGATCAGTACGGCACCGTCCGGGAAGTTCAGCACTTGGTGGTCGCCGTTGTAGCTCGCCTTGGTACCCGCCGGCATCCATACAAAGCGCTTCTTCTTCGCATAGTCGGAGAACAGCGAGGTGATCGGCTCGTAGGGCAACACCCCTTCGTTCGGCGCCTGGTCCTTCATCGTTCCGCTGAAGAACCGGTAGGCCGATAAGGTGGGATAGGGGGCCAACATCGGATCGAAGTACACATCGCTCCCTGCTGGGGGCTGCGGCACGATCGGCGCCTCGGGTTCTGGCTCGGTCTCCTTCCGGCAGCCGCCCAACAACAACATGCCCATGCCCACCAGGGCCAGGGTCCTCCAATGCATGGCAATAGATGACCTCTTTTCCATGTCCGCTAGAATGACGTCGCTGACCCGGTTGTTCGTTGCCCGGACCGTTATTCCTTCGTGAAGGGCAGTCGGAGCATCGCGCCTTCATCCTGTACTTCCAGCACGAAGAAGCCGGCATCCAGGCCGCTCACATCCAGGCGACCGCCAGCCATTCGACCTTGCTTCACCAGTTGCCCGGCGGCGCTCAGCACTCGGTAAGCGGCGCCGCCATTGCGAGCACCTTGCAGGATCAGCTCGTTCTGGGCGGGTACAGGGTAGAGGCT
>JALOLX010000125.1 GCA_025455765.1 Flavobacteriales bacterium
TGTGGCATCAAGGCGCACGACAAGGTGGAGCGCGCGCGCGAGCTGGGCATCGACATGATCATCTGCGATCACCACCGCCCGGGGGATACGTTGCCGGCCGCACTGGCTGTGCTCGATCCCAAGCGTGCTGATTGTCCTTACCCCTTCAAGGAGCTCAGTGGCTGCGGCATCGGCTTCAAGTTGGTGCAGGCCCTGGCACAGCGCAACGGTGTGGCCATGGACGAGCTACTGCCCTTGCTGGACCTGGTGGCGGTGAGCACTGCCTGCGACATCGTGCCGGTGAACGGAGAGAACCGGGTGCTGGCCCCAACGTGAAGCGCCGACTATGTGTCACCGATCTGGTCTTTGCGCTGGGTCCGCGGATCAATGCAGCGGGGCGCATCGAACATGGCCAACAGGCTGTGGAGCTGCTGCTGGCGGGTGACCTTGCTGAAGCCGAACAGATCGCACTGCGCGTGGATGCACACAATGTGCAACGGCAGGAGCTCGACAAGGACATCACGCGCGAAGCGCTGGAAATGATCGCGACAGCCCCTGATGCTGTTGATGCGTGGAGCACCGTGCTTTTCAAGCCTACATGGCACAAGGGCGTGATCGGTATCGTCGCATCACGGCTCATTGAGCACTACTATCGGCCCACCATCGTCCTCACCGAAAGCAATGGCAAGGTGGTCGGCTCTGCGCGCAGCGTGCGCGGGTTCGATGTATACGAAGCCATCCATGCGTGCAGTGATCTGTTGGAGCAGTTCGGTGGGCACATGTACGCGGCGGGCCTGACCATGCGTCCCGAGCAGGTGGCTCCGTTCCGTGAACGCTTCGAGGCGCATGTGCGCGCCACGCTACCTCTCGCGTACCGTACGCCAGTGGAAGAAGTGGACCTGGAGGTGGACCTTGATGCATTCAACGCACGCTTCGTGAACGTGCTCAGGCACATGGCACCCTACGGCCCCGGTAACATGCGTCCGACCTTCGTGGCGCGTGGCCTGGTGGATACGGGATCGGCCCGGGTGGTGGGCACTGATCATTTGAAGCTGACCCTCCGACCTGCACATGCTGCAGGCCCCCGCTACGACGCCATCGCGTTCAAACAGGCCCACCACATGGACCTCGTTCGCAGCGGTGCGCCCTTCAGTGTACTCTTCACCCTGGAGGAGAACGAATGGCAGGGACGCACCACCTTGCAGCTCAACATCAAGGACATCAAGCCTGGCAGTGCGGTGGAGGTGCACGGTGCAGCGCACGAGCTTGTCCTGGCCCAGTGAACCGAACCTCGCCGGCATCCATGATCGAACCGTTCGGTGATGAGCACTTCATGCGCCAGGCCTTGCGCGAGGCGGAGCGTGCGTTCAAAGCCGATGAGGTGCCTGTGGGTGCGGTCATCGTGTGCGCCGATCGCATCATCGGTCGCGGGCACAACCTCACGGAACGCTTGAACGATGTGACCGCGCATGCGGAGATGCAGGCCATCACTGCGGCCGCTACACACTTGGGCAGCAAGTACCTGCAGGATTGCACGCTTTATGTGACCTTGGAACCGTGTGTGATGTGTGCCGGTGCCTTGCATTGGTCACAGGTGGGGCGTATCGTCTTTGGTGCGTTCGATGAGAAGGCAGGTTACCGGCGGCTGGGGGGGCGCACGTTACACCCGAAGACGCAGGTACTGGGGGGGGTGCTCGAAGCGGAGTGCGCCGATCTGCTCAAGGCCTTCTTCCGACGCAAGCGATCCTTATGACCGCTTCCGACCTCTGCGTACACTGATCTCGTCATTGATGGCCATGGCCTCGGCCACCATGCTGCGCAGCGCGGCAAGCGGAAGGTGCCTGGGGTCTTGTGGTGGACAGTAATGCCTGATCAGGCGATGACCTGTTGGGGCGAACAACGAGGCCGCCTCGTTCATCCTGCTGCCCTGTACAAAGCCCAGTACCAGTCCACGCTGCTGCAGGCTTAGGTAGCACATCCACCTGCGGTACGTGAAGAAGGGCGTGCGGTACTTCCATTCCTCCCGCATCAGTGGCGAGGCGTCGAGGATCAGTTCACGCAACACGGTTGCCACCTCCTGCCACGGGTCAGGCAGGTGTTGGTACCAGTCCGCAATGCGCTTATCCGGCGCCATCGGCCCTAGGGCAGCTGCTGCAAGCGAATGTTGGTAGGTACGCTTCCTCCGATGTTCTGAAGCAGCGGATCGCGGTCGTTGCCACTGCCGGTGTAACGCACCACGCCGTCCAGATCGGTATCTGATGGATAATAGCCCGGTGCGGACGTGTTGGTGGGTATCGCACCACCCACCTGCTGCAACATGGGATCGCGGTCGTTGTTGGAACCAACGTACCGCAGCGTGCCATCGCTCAGCACATCGCCCGCCCAGAGCATCCGCCGCCCGTTCACCTCCTTCTGTCCATTGGTGCCGAAGAGCGCTGTAGCGGTGGCGGTAAGGTCCAGTGTGGCGGTGGTGGTGCTCAAGGTGACCGGTGTAGTGGCCATGGTGCCGAGGTGGTTCCTATGACGCACAGCCACGAGATAGTCACCCGGCGCTACCGCGAAGACCAACGGGGAGCTGCCATCCTTGTCCACCACGTCGCCATCGCGTTGCACCAGCCCTGCGCGGGTGGCGATGATGGTGGTCGGTGTGGTGGTGCTGCGGAGCTCTACGAGCACCCAATCCACTACAGCGTCATCACCGGTGGTGGCGAGTACCGCACTGTTCACGCTTTCGCCGCCACCGCCCACCATGGTATAGCCCAGTCCGGTGTAGGGTTCGGTGGTGGGGATGAGGCCCTGGCTGCGGAGGTCATCACGCATGCGGTCCGTGGCCACGTCATACGCACCTTCCAAGAGCAGGTCCACGGCAAGGCTCACACCATTGCTGAACACCTCCACGTTGTCGAGGTAGAGGAAGTTGCCGTAGCCGTTCACACCCGTAAAGCGGATAAGGATGGAGCTGCCATCGTAAGCGCTCAGATCAATGTCGTTGAGCCGCCATTGGTTGCAGTTGGAAGGCTGGTAGGTAGCGGTCGTGGCTGGGGCTGTTGCCAGCACGAAGCCGGTCTGCTCGAACACCGTGCTCCAACTTACACCGCAGTTGTCGCTCACCTCGACCCGCATGCCATCGACGAAGCTGGCGCTGTAGGGTGCATAGGCATGGTGGAAGCTCAGGCGCGTATTGGCCGAAGAGCTCAGGTCAAGCAGCGGCGAGACCAAGCGATCCTCCTGGCCGGAAGCCGTGTAGGCGTAGAAGTTGATGGACCAGGCACGGCTCGATGCGCACAGCGCACCATTGGTGAGCACGGTGGTGCTCCATGTCGTGGCATTGTCCGGGTTCTGGAGGTTCCAGCCTGCAGGTGTGGCAGTTCCGCTCTCCACATCCTGCGCGTAGTCCGTGGTCTCATTGCCAGGTATGAGACGTTGCACCGTGCGCGTGGCTTCGTCGTTGGCAATGGTCTGGTCCAACGGGAGGCCTGTGGTCACTTCGATGACCGGATCCCCACTGGTGGGCAGTGTGACCTGTGTGGCAAAGGTGAAGTCCACGTTGGCGCCGGGCTGCACGGTTCCGGTGAACACTTCGACCACGGGAGCGCCGCCGTTCACTGTGTAGCTGACGGGGAAGCCGGTCTGTGCTTCGGCACCGAAGTTGCGCAGCCGTGCAGTAACGGCTACGGTCGGCGCGCCGCATTCGATGAGCTGTGCAGGGGGCGAAAGGATGGAGGCGACGCCCATGTCGCGTGCCGGAGGAAGGTCGAAGGCCTGGGTCTGATCGGTGCGGTTGGAGGTGCTGCCCTGTGTGGCACTGTAGCCCAATCCGCGGCGCGCGAAGGAAGCCCAGATCAACGCCTGGTTGGCCCCTCCGTAGGTGAGCTGATCGGCGGCAAGGATGGCGTCACGGGCATCCACGAAGCCCGGGTTGCAGGGGGTGAGCTTCATGCCATCGATGACCAGTTGCATGGCGATGTTGTTGCCGCCAGTGCCGTTGTAGATGTCGGGGTCAAGGCCATATACCGCAATGAGGTCCCATGTCATTTCCCACAACATGGTGCACCACACGAAGCCGATGCCGTGGGGCTGGCTCACGCCGCTGTTGGTGTTGGCGTAGGTGTAGTTGTTCACGGCGAAGTTGGTGCTGTACGGTGCGGGGCGGATGCCTACACCAGTGACCGGCTGGTTGAGCGCATAGGTGCCGATCCCGCGCGCATCCGCTGCTGCATCGCCGGTCTTGATGGTCATCATCAGGGAGAAGTAGTCGCTCCACCCTTCGCCCATCTGTTCGGCATTGGCCAGGCAGTTCACGTTGGAAGGGCCGGCCACCAAGCGATTGCTGATGCCATGCCCGTATTCGTGGGCAATGATGCCGTTGTCGAAGTCGCCCGTTCGGTCCGGCGTGGGAGCGGTCCAGACGAACATCTGCATCCGCGGACTGCTGCCGTCAGGGGGGGTGCCGAAGTTGGCGTTGTTGGTGCCGCTTCCATCCAGCGCATCGGCGAACACGTAGTCGTTGCCCACACCACCGCGGCCATAGTTGTTCTGCTGGAAGTTACCGGCCGCTTCATCGAACCCGTACTGGTAGATGACGTCGTGCATCAGGTTGTTCCAGTAGAACAGGTTGGTGATGGCGGCGTCCTGATAGGTGGAAGGGGCCTGCGTCAGGTCAACCGGGAAGTCGAAGTCGAGGTCCACGCCACCATCGGGACTGTAGCCGGTGCCGTTGTTGCCGTTGATGTCCTCCTGGGCCCATACGTTGTTGCCGCGGGTGATGGTGTGTTCGGCACCGTTGCTACCGTCGGTATCATGCCATCCGAAGGGGGAAGCGGTACCGCCATCGGTCCAGGGTGCATTGACAATGCTGCGTGGGCCATGGCTGGGGCTCTCCAGCGGCCAGGGGTAGATGTTGTAGTCGTTGGGGGCAGCGAGCATGGCGGGAATGGCCGCTTCAGCTGCCGCAGCGCGCGCATGATCGTCGTGTCCCTCATGCCCCGGCCACGTGCACTGGCTCACCCAGTCGTTGCGTTCGAGCTCTTCGCCGGTGGTGGCATCGATGCGCACGTTCCACCAATGGCTGCCGTCCGGGGTGTAATGGTTCACGTTCCAAGCCAGGCGCAGGGCATCGTCCTTGGGTACCAGCACCAGCTGCACACGCACCGGTTCATCACTGGTCTGCGCTCCGCTGAAGAGGAAGGTCCGGCCTTGATCAGTGGTGCCAGTGGGGGTGGGAAGGGGCTTGCCGGGCATGGTGCGCGACCACACGGATGACAGTGCCTGTTCTGCGCTCAACGCAGGGTTCACACTGTTGGCGCGCTTGGCCACGGCGCGCTGTGCGCTGTTGTTCAACTTGATGATGCGGCCTTCAGCGTCGCGATGAACGGCAATGTCTCCGTTCCACACCTCGATCCCCTGCCACCGTTGGCGCAGGTAGGTGTGTTGTGCGCCGTTGTGGGTACTGCGGTAGTCGTCCTTCACCACCAGATCATCGAGGTCCGATGAGTGGAAGCCGTTGGCCAACAATTCGTTCTCCAATGCCTCGGGAAGCTTGCCGCGCAGGTCCTGGGCGGGCAGATGGAAGGCTGTGAACAACAACGAGAGGAGGAGCAGGATACGCATGGTCAGGGTTGGACGGTC
>JALOLX010000126.1 GCA_025455765.1 Flavobacteriales bacterium
CGCCACGGGCAAGCTCAAGCGCATCCGCAACCTCGATGCGCAGGAGATCTACGACCAGGTGGTGCTCATCGATCGGCTTGCGCACCAATACTACCAGCAAGGCCTCACCAACATCGTGTACATGGGCATGGGCGAGCCCTTGCTCAACTACGCCAACACCTTGCGCAGCGCCGAGCGCATCAGCGCGGAGGATGGGCTGGGCATGAGCCCCAAGCGCATCACCGTGAGCACCGCCGGCATCGCCAAGATGATCCGCAAGCTCGCCGATGACGGCACCCGCTTCAATCTGGCGCTGAGCCTGCACGCGGCCAATGATGCCAAGCGCGACCGCATCATGCCCATCAACGAGCAGAACAGCCTTACGGAGCTGAAGGATGCGCTGCGCTACTACACCCGCACCGCCGGTCGGCCGGTCACCTTCGAGTACATCCTGCTCCGCGGCTTCAACGACACGCTGGCCGATGCGCAGGAACTGGTGAAGTACGCCAGCGACGTACACGCCAAGGTGAACCTGATCGAGTACAATCCCATTGATGGCGGTGAGTTCGGGCGTACCGAAGCCACCGACGCAGAAGCCTTCCAGCAGTACCTGGATCGCAAGGGCATCATCGCACGCATCCGTCGCAGCAGGGGCAGGGACATCGATGCGGCTTGCGGACAGCTGGCCAACAAGAACGAACCGGCCCTGAAGGACGGGGAGCGCCAGTTGAAGTGAGCGCGGATCACCAGCCCAGACCGGCGCGGATCCCCAGGAAGAACGCAGGCACCCGATCCTTGCGCTCCTCCACCTTGTAGGTGTATTCGTCCGTCACCAGGTTCAGCATCTCCTCCACCACCAGCATGCGTCGGTCGCGGAAGGCGGCGCCGATGTACACGTCGAAGAGCCAGTTGCTGCGTACGCTGAGCGATTGGTATCCGAGCAACAGCCGCAGGTCGTTGAAGGTGCGTTCGTCGCGGTACTTCTCATCGGAGAAGCTGCCATCGGGCAGGCGCACCCCGATATCCTTGGAATAGACCAGGTGCGAATAGCCGGGTTGGAGGTACAAGCCTTGCGGCTCCAGATCGTGCACGAAATAGAAGCGCGCCGCGATGTGGTAGCTGGGGTTGGCGATGATCTCCGTACCGGCCCCGAAATCATCCGCATCGTCGCCGGTGAAGGAGAGCGCCATGTAATTGCGCAGGGTCACGCCCAAGCCCACCTCCAGGCTCACATTGGGCGAAATGGCCCGTTCGTAGTACAGGGGGATCTCGCCTCGGAAGAACAGCAGCGGATTGATCTTCAGCACGTTCTTCACCACATCCACCGTATCGAACTGGGCGGCCATGCGCTCCTTGTAGAGCAGCACACGCGCCTTGCCGGGCTGCACCTTCTTGGGTTGTGCAAAGCCGAGGAACGGCAGTGAAAGCGCGCTGCACAGCAGCAGGGAACGGAGAACAGCACGGAAGCGCATGCGTAGCGAAGGTAGCGCAACAAGGCATGCGCCGAACATGATGACGGCAACAGACCGCAGGGGTTGCGTGGGAGCAGCGCTTTGGATGCCGAACTTCGCACCCCGATGATGACCATGGAGCAGATCCAGCGGCCGATCGCCGCCGAGATGCTGGCCTTCGAGCCACATTTCCGCGAAGCGATGCGCAGCCGTGCAGCGTTGCTGGACCGCATCATGCACTACATCGTCAAGCGCAAGGGCAAGCAGATGCGGCCCATGTTCACCCTGCTCAGCGCGCGGCTGTTCGGTCCGGTGACAGAAAGTGCCTTCACCGCCGCCAGCCTCATCGAACTGCTGCACACCGCCACATTGGTACACGACGATGTGGTGGACGGCAGCCCCATGCGGCGCGGCTTCTTCAGCATCAATGCCCTATGGAAGAACAAGATCGCCGTGCTGGTGGGCGACTACCTGCTAAGCCGCGGGCTGCTGCTGGCGGTGGACAAGGGCGAGTTCGAACTGCTGCGGATCGTGAGCCATGCGGTGCGCGAGATGAGCGAAGGCGAGCTGCTGCAATTGGAGAAGAGCCGCAACCTCAACTTCAGCGAGGAGGTCTACTTCACCATCATCCGCCAAAAGACCGCCAGCCTCATCGCCGCCTGTTGCGCCAGTGGGGCCAGTGCTGCAGGACGAACGGCGGAAGAGGTGGAACGCATGCGGCGCTTTGGTGAACTGGTGGGCATCGCCTTCCAGATCAAGGACGATCTGTTCGACTACGGCAATGGCGCCGACATCGGCAAGCCCAGCGGGCTCGACATCAAGGAGAAGAAGCTCACCCTTCCCCTGATCCACGCCTTGCAGCAGGTAAGCACTGCCGACCGCCGCTGGATGGTGACCGCGGTGAAAGAGCGCAACGAGGATGACAAGACCGTGGCCCGCGTGATCGCCATGGTGCGCGAAGCGGGTGGCATTGCGCACGCTCAGCAGCGCATGTTGGAGCACCGCGACCAGGCCCTGGCCGTGCTCCACAGCTTCCCCCAGAACGAGGCTCGCGACGGGCTGGAAGGCCTGGTACAGCTCACCGTGGAACGCAAGAAGTGATCCCATGCAACTCCGCTTCACCCTTCCCCTGCTTCTGCTCAACGTGCTGGTCGCCTGCACCGGTCCGGTGGCTTCACCGGGTCCCGTGGCGGCCGCAGCAGATAGCCCCGCCACTCCTGCCAGCGACGATGGTGCGCGCATCATCCACCTGAAGGACGGTGGGTGGATGGCTGGTGAACTACGCGCTGGCCAACGCGTGGGCACCTGGAGCTCCTACTTCCCTGACAGCACCCTACGCAGCCGGATCACCTACATCGAAGGCAGCGAGAACGGCCCTACCGTGGTGAACCACCCCAATGGCATGCCCTACTATGTGGGCACGTACACCAACGGGAAGAGCACCGGTGAATGGGTGTTCTACGATGAGCAGGGCACCGAGCTGAAGCGTGTGCTGTTCGATAGCACCGGCACGGCGGTCACACCGTGAATAACGTGTTGATGGATCGTGGGATCGGTGTGGATAGCTGAGCCCCACCTCTGAGGCTCAGGGCTTCGCGGCCAAGGTGCGTGCGACACTGTCAACAGCCCGCAACCGCAGCCTACGGGCGGGGTACCTTCGCAGCAGCACAGCACCGTGATCCAGCCGCACGCCATCCAACAGGTGAAGGACGCCGCCCGCGTGGAGGAGGTGGTGGGCGAATTCGTTGCGCTCAAGCGCAAGGGTCCACGCTACCTAGGCCTGTGCCCCTTCCACAACGAGAAGACACCGAGCTTCAACGTCAGTCCCAACCTGGGCATCTTCAAATGCTTCGGCTGTGGCGAAAGCGGGGACAGCATCACCTTCCTGCAGAAGCACGAGCATCTGAGCTACGTGGAGGCCATCCGCTGGCTGGCCAAGCGCTACCACATCGAGCTGCCGGAAGAGGAGCGCACCCCGGAGCAGGAGGTGGAACAGAGCGAGCGTGAAGCACTGTCCGTGATCCAGCAATGGGCGCTCACCTGGAGCGTGGACCAGCTGTGGAACACGGACGAAGGCCGCCGCATCGGACTGAGCTATTTCCATGAGCGCGGCTTCAGCGATGCCACCATCAAGGCCTTCCAACTGGGCTACGTGCCCGAGTTCGGCAATGCCTTCGCCACTGCCGCGCTGGCCCATGGCTTCGACGCGGAGCTGCTCGAAAAGGCCGGCTGGATCAAGCGGCGCGAGGATGCCACCCGCACGCCGTGGGACTTCTTCGCTGGTCGCGTCACCTTCCCCGTACTGGGTCTGAGCGGACAGCCCATCGCCTTCGGGGCACGCACCCTGAAGAGCGACAAGAAGCTCCCCAAGTACTTCAACAGTCCGGAGAGCCTGCTGTACATCAAGAGCCGCTCGCTCTACGGCATCTACCAGGCCAAGAAGGCCATCGTGGAGCAGCAGCTGTGCTACCTGGTGGAAGGCTACACCGATGTGATCTCGCTGCACCAGGCCGGTATCCACAATGTAGTGGCCAGCAGTGGCACCAGCCTTACCGAGGACCAGGTGCGCCTGATCAAGCGCTACGCGCCCACGGTCAGCATCCTCTACGATGGCGATGCGGCGGGCATGAAGGCCAGCCTGCGCGGCATCGACCTCATCCTGAAGGAAGGGCTGAACGTGAAGGTGGTGACCTTCCCCGAAGGGGAGGACCCGGACAGCTTCGCGAAGAGCCACAGCAGCAGCGAAGTGCTGGACCACCTCACGCGCAACGCCCAGGACTTCCTGGTCTTCAAGGCCGGTCTGCTGATGCAGGACGTGGGCGACGATCCGGTGAAGAAGGCGGCGGCCATCCATGACATCGTGGAGAGCGTGGCCCTGGTGCCCGATCTGGTGCTTCGTTCGCTGTACGTGCAGCAGTGCAGCCGACTGTTGCAGATCAACGAACAGGCGCTGATCAGCGAGATGAACAAGGTGCTGCGCCGGCAGTACCGCAAGCAGCTGGGCGGCGACCAACCCGTACCCGAGGAAATGCTCGCACCGGATGTGGCACCGGTGCAACCCACGCTGGAAGACCTCGGCACCACGCCGCAGGAACGCGATCTCCTGCGCATGCTGCTCAGCTACGGACACGAACGCATCAACGTGCCCTTCCAGGAAGAGGATGGCACCACCACGCATGAAGAGACCAGTGTGGCCGAATTGATGTTCGAGCTACTGGCGCTGGACGACATCCTCTTCGATGAACCCTTGTTCCGCGAGATCTACCTGGACTACCGCCACAGCAGCAACCTCGGCCAGCAGGTGGACACCACCCGGTATGTGGCCCACGAGAACGACCAGTGGCGCTCGGCCGCCATCGATCTGCTCACCGAGAAGCACGTGCTGAGCCCCAACTGGAAAGAGCGTCACAAGATCCATGTGAAGCGCGAGAGCGAGACGCTTTACGATGCCTTGGAGGAAGCGGTGGACATCCTCAAGGAACGCCGCGTGGACCGCATGATCAAGGAGCGGCAGGAGCAGCTTAAAGCGGTCACCGAAGAGGACCTGATGATCACCTTGAAGGAGATCATGCGCCTGAGCGAAGCCAAGAAGAAGTTGGCCAAGAAGACCGGTCGGGTGGTGGTGGCGTGATGCCACCGATACCTTCGTTGCGCCCACTGCGATCCATGCACCACCACGCGCACGACCATTCCGAGCACCACCACCCCGAGCATGCGCACGGGCATGTGCATGCGGCCGGTGCACGGTCGTTACAGGTGGCCTTCCTGCTCAACCTGGCCTTCACCCTGGTGGAAGTGGTGGGCGGCTGGTGGACCGGAAGCATTGCCGTGCTCACCGATGCCTTGCACGATGCGGGCGATTGCCTGGTGCTGGGCACCGCGTGGTACCTGCAACGGGTGGCGATGAAGGGGCGCGATGCCCACTACAGCTACGGCTATGGGCGGTATAGCATGTTGGGCGGCTGGCTCACCAGCCTGGTGCTTGTAGCGGGTGCTGTAGGCATGCTGGCGCTGACGGTGCC
>JALOLX010000127.1 GCA_025455765.1 Flavobacteriales bacterium
ATGAACGCCCCCAAACTCCCCGCCCAGTTCAGCCTGTTCAAGCAGCGCGGACCGCGTAGCTTCGACCTGCCGACGCGGTACTACAATGCGGAGGCCGAGGCACGTGCCGAGCGGCTGAAGCAGGCCCGGGAGCGCGGCACGCAGGAGGCGCTGTTGAGCCAGGACCGTGCCCGACTGAGCCAGCGGATGCGGCACAGCTGGCAGCGGCAGCACCACGACAATGGACGCACCGTACGGTTGGCGATGATCTTGGTGGGGGTGAGCGCGGTGGTGTTGTTCCTGATGCGCGGCTTCGGGCTGCTCAACCTCTGAGATGGCCGATATCATTCGTCTGCTGCCCGACCATGTGGCCAACCAGATCGCTGCGGGCGAGGTCGTGCAGCGGCCGGCGAGCGTGGTGAAGGAACTGCTGGAGAACAGCGTGGACGCCGGCGCCACCCGCATCGTGCTGGTGGTGAAGGATGCCGGGCGTACGCTGGTGCAAGTGACCGATGATGGCAAGGGCATGAGCCCGGGTGATGCGCGGCTGTGCTTTGAACGCCACGCCACCAGCAAGATCCGCCTGGCCGACGACCTGAACGCCGTGCGCACCAAGGGCTTCCGCGGGGAGGCCCTCGCAAGCATCGCGGCCATCGCACAGGTGGAGCTGCGCACCCGCGAGCACGACGAGGAACTGGGCACCCGGGTGCTGATGGAAGGCAGCCGTGTGCGGACACAGGAGCCGATGGCCTGCGCGCCAGGCACCACCATCGCCGTCCGCAGCCTGTTCTACAACGTACCCGCACGACGCCAGTTCTTGAAGAGCGATGGCGTGGAGCTGAAGCATGTGATCGACGAGTTCCAACGCGTGGCCCTCGCGCATCCCGACATCGGCTTCCAGCTCGTACACAACGAGCACGAGGAGTTCAACCTTCCGTCGGGCACTGGTCCAGGGGCGCTGCGCCAACGCATCGTGGGGCTCTTCGGTCGCAAGTACGACGAACGGCTGGTGCCCGTGGAGGAACACACCGAGCTGGTGACCATCCAAGGCTTCGTGGGCAAGCCGGAGTATGCCAAGCGCACGCGGGGTGAACAGTACTTCTTCGTGAACCAACGCTTCATCCGCAGCAGCTACCTGGAGCACGCGGTGCGCAAGGCCTACGAAGAGCTGGTTGCCCGCGATACACATCCGGGCTGGTTCCTACGCATTGAACTGGACCCGGCACAGATCGACATCAACATCCATCCCACCAAGACGGAGATCAAGTTCCGCGACGACCGCATGGTGTACGCCCTGGTGCATGCGGCGGTGCGGCGGGCGCTGGGGCGCTTCAACATCGTACCCAGCCTCGACTTCGAGCCCGAACCAGCACTGTTGGCGGCCCAGACGAACACGGGCAACGGCAAGGCCCCAGCCTGGCGGCCCACCGACCTCGGTGCCTTCACCGCGCCGCCCCGCCCCAGTCCGGAAGGGTGGCAGCAGCTGTTCCAGCTGGGCATGGTGACCTCCGCCGACGAGGAGACCGTGGCCACCCAGGCCGCACCGCGCACGCAGGTAGTGCCCATGCGCGAGCACGAGGCACCTGATGGCGAACGACCGGTGTTCCAGCTGCATGCGCGCTACATCATGGCGCAGCTGCGCAGCGGACTGCTCGTGGTGGACCAACAGCGCGCGCATGAACGCATCCTCTATGAGCGCAACCTGAAGCTGCTGGAACAAGGTGCGGGCCTTAGCCAGACGGAACTGTTCCCCCGTCATGTGGAGCTGAGCGCCACCGACCTGGCACTGGTGGAGGAAGTGCTGCCCGAGCTGCGGAGCATGGGCTTCGACCTCGCACTGTTCGGCGGTCGCACGCTGCAGGTGAACGGCATGCCCGCCGAAGCGTCCGATGAGGATCCCGGACACCTGCTGGAGACCCTGTTGGAACAGCTGAAGCGCGAACGCAGCAGCCTGCGCAACGAACGCCACACCGTGCTCGCGCGCAGCATGGCCCGCAGCATGGCCATTCGTCCGGGCCGGGTGCTCAGCGTCACCGAGATGCACGACCTCATCGACCGGCTCTTCGCCTGCGAGCACCCGCACCACACACCCTTGGGCAAGCCCACCCTGCTCACCATCGGCAGCGAAGAGCTGAGCGAACGGTTCGAGCGGTAAGCGCGATGGTCGCCGACCATCGCGCTTACGCAGTACGCATAATCCCCCAGATGTTGCGTTCCTTCATCGCCATGACCGCGACACCGCACTGTGCATTTCCGCACGGACCCAGCATGCTCCGCAGGGGTCTTACGCTTTGGGTGCTGGTGCTGATGGCAGCCACCGGTCTAGCCCAGGAACTGGTGGTGAACGGGAGCTTCGAGGACCAACGCGGTTGTCCGATGCGGCGCGACAAGCAACCGCTGAAGCAAGCCCGGGCGGTGCGTGGTATCGGCGGAATGCCCGGCTACTTCCACACATGCAGCAACGACCTCGGCGTGCCCGGCAACTGGGCCGGCTGGCAGAACGCACACGATGGGTTCGGGTATGCAGGTCTGGTGCTTACGGCGCATGGCGGGGGTGAGTGTGCGAGCCGCGAATGGCTGCAGCTTCCCTTGGCGCGTCCGCTGGTGAACGGTGGCAAGTACCGACTCCGCTTCTGGGTAAGCCTGGCCGACCGCAGCGGCTACATCACCGACCGGATCGGCGCAGCCTTCAGCAAGGACGACCGTAAGCGCACCGGCGTGGGCGAGTTCATCGGTCGCGCTGCGGTGGATAACCCGCTTGACCGCTTCCTGGCCGACACCACGGGATGGACGCTGGTGGAAGGCATCTACAACGCCCGCGGCGGGGAACGCTTCGTGCTCATCGGCAACCTGCAACCGTGCGATCGCACCAGCCGCAAAGCCCTGACGAGCAATGCGGGCGATGGCGTGCTGAAGAACGTGAAGAAGCGTAGCGCGATGGACCTCGACCCCGACCAGGGCCGAGCACTACGCAGGCGGCTGCTTGCCTCACAGAGCTATGTCTATGTGGATGGCGTGTCGCTGACGCCGTTGCTGGAGGCCGATGCCGAAGCAGGGCCTACCGTTGCGCGCGGCTGTGCGAACGACGTTGGCGCACCGGGACCAGAGGAGGAGCTCATCCCCGACCCCGGCTTCGACAACAGCGTGGGCGGCCGGCCGGAGGGCTGGAGCAATGCCAGCGGCGGCACACCGGACCTCCTCGCCGGGCAATGCGGCATCTACCTGTACAGCGCGGTGAACCGTGATCATCGGGAGTTCATCCATGTACCACTGAAGCAGACGCTGGACCCCTGCGGCCGCTATGCCTTCCGCCTGCGTCTGCGGCGTGACCCCAGCTATGGCTATGCCGTGGACCGCATCGGCGTGGCCCTGTGCGACAGCCATGCTGTGGACCGGCGGCGCGAGGTATTGCCCTTGCTCCCGCAGTGGACCAGTGCGCGCGGCGAAGTGCTCGATGGTACGGTGGAATGGACCACGCTGTGCGGCAGCTTCGATGCGCCGGGCTGCAGCCGCAGTCTGGTGCTGGGCAACTTCCTGCCGGACGACAGTACCGTGATCGTGCAACGGGATGCACAAGGCGGACCCTTCGCGTACTATTTCGTGGACGATGTGTCGCTGTGGCGCACGGGGACCGTGCCGGGCTGTGTGCGGAACTGTGGTGCAGATGTGGTCGTGCAGCGTATCGCTCCTTCAGCGCCTGACACAAGCGTATTGCAACCTGCGCGGCCGCTGGTGGAAGATGAGGTGCTCGCCATCCGCTTCGACGTGAACGACCACATCCCTGATACCCGTGTGCTGGAGCTGGTGGAGCACGTTCGCCAAGCCTTGGAAGCCGACCCACAGGCCGGCATCGAGCTCACGGGACACACGGACAACAGCGGCAGCGAGGAGCACAACGAACAATTGGCCCTGATGCGTGCCCGAGCGGTGGCCGATGCGCTGCTCCAGTTCGGTGCGCCCCGGTGCCGTACGGAGGTGCGTGGGGCAGGTTCACGCGAGCCGGTGGCGGACAATACTACGCTCGAGGGACGTGCATTGAACCGCCGGGTAGAGCTACGCATCCTCCCTTCGCACGGCGGCCGCTGACCGCTTCCGTACCTTCGCACCCGCCGAGGGATCACCGTACCTGCCGGCGACCAGCAACCCTTCCCCATGCGCATGGACGCCAACCCCTTCACCGGTCTGCCGGTGGTGGTGAAGAACCTGCTGATCATCAACGTGCTCATGTTCCTGGTGAAGGCGGCCGGACTGGGCAACTGGGGCGGGGTGGACATCGACACCCACCTGGGCCTGCACTACTTCAGTTCGCCCAGCTTCCGCCCCTGGCAGCTGGTCACGCACATGTTCATGCACGGCAGCATCGGCCACCTGTTCATGAACATGCTCGGCCTCTTCATGCTGGCGCCGCCGCTCGAATACAAGTGGGGCAGCCAGCGCTTCCTCAGCTTCTACATGCTCACCGGTGTGGGTGCCGCGCTCTTCTACAGCGGCGCGCATTACTTCGACTACGCCCAGTTGCGGGCCATCCTCAGTCCCGAACAATACCAACAGGTGTTGTTCGAGGGGGGCGACCTCTGGGCCACCGGACGCAACTATGTCGACGCGGACATGGGGCGGATGAACGTGTTGTTGAACATGCCGATGGTGGGTGCCTCGGGTGCGATCTACGGCGTGTTGCTGGCCTTCGGAATGACCTATCCGAACGTGGAACTGATGATGTTCCCGCTGTTCATCCCCATCAAGGCCAAGTACTTCGTGCTCATCTACGGCGCCATCACCGTATGGATGAGCCTGCAGCGCGACCCGAACGATAATGTGGCGCACCTGGCGCACCTCGGCGGAATGGTGGTGGGCTACGTGCTCATTCAGCTGTGGCGCCATCGGGGGCGATGATCCACCCGGCGATCGTTGATCCCCGATCCATGAACGGTGGCGAACGACCCGTTCCCGGTGCGACCTTTGTACGGGGCTGGCGGCCGTGGTGATCGGCGGGTCCATGGAGCGATGAGCGTAGCGGACGACCTGCGGATGCAATGGCGGATGGGCGGCATGACCGTTCGTCTGATCCTGATCAATGTGGCGGTATTCGTAGCCCTGGTGGTGCTGAAGGTGCTGCTGATACCCGTAGCCGGGAATGGTGCCGGAGCCGATGTCTTGCGCGATACCTTCCTACTGCAATGGTTGCGCAGCACCGCCGACCCAGGCACCCTGCTCACCCGGCCGTGGACCGTGGTCACCTACATGTTCACCCACACCGGTCTGGGCCACATCTTCTGGAACATGGTACTGCTGTGGTTCGGCGGTCGGCTCTTCCAGGACCTGCTCGGTGGCAAGCGGCTGCTGGGCTACTACCTGCTGGCCGGCCTCAGTGGGTTCGCACTCTTCCTCGCCGTGCAATGGCTGCTGCCGGGGGTGCA
>JALOLX010000128.1 GCA_025455765.1 Flavobacteriales bacterium
CAGCGGCCAGCGCCGCCATCCAGCACTCCGGTCAAGCAGTAAGGCGCTCCAACGCCTCTTCGATCATGCGGTCAATGGCGGCGTGATGGTCCTTGCTGTATTCCTTCCGCAGCCGGTTGGCCACGACCGTACACATCGTGGCCACTTTGTGCCCCATCATCCCACCCAGACCGTAGAGCGCACTGGTCTCCATCTCGAAGTTGCTGCACCGCAGTCCTTCATGCGCAAAGGCTGAGAAACGCTCGTTCAATCCATCCACGGACGGCACGAGACGCAGCTGCCTGCCTTGGGGCCCATAGAAGCCACCTGCAGTGAGCGTAATGCCCACGTGGTTGCCATGGCCCAGGAGTTCCACCAGCCCTGCATCGCCGGCCGCCACATAGGGTAGGGGCAGGTTGTCCGGCCATTCGGTATCCTGAAGGAAGGCGTTCAACAGGCGGGACTCAGCGCTCGTGTTCTCGTAGGCGTAGTAGTGGAGCACGTTGTCCGTTCCCACACCGAAAGCGCTCACGATCCGCGTATCCACAGGAATGTCCTCCTGCAACGCCCCGCAGGTTCCCAGCCGCACAATGCGCAAGGATCGGGACTGAGAGCGAGGGCGCCGGGTCTCCAGATCGATGTTCACCAGGGCGTCCAGCTCATTGAGCACGATGTCGATGTTGTCCGTGCCGATCCCCGTGCTCAGCGCGGTGACATGGGCGCCGCGATACACCCCGGTATGGGCCACGAACTCCCGGTTCTGCACCTTGTGCTCCACCGCACTGAAGTGCCGGCTGATCCGCTCCACCCGACCTTGATCGCCCACTACAAGCACGAGGTCGCCGAGCTGTTCAGGCCGCAACGCCAGGTGGTAGACCGAGCCATCGGGGTTCAACACCAGTTCACTGGCGGGAAGGACAACATCGGTGGGGGTGAGGGTGATGGGGTGCATGGCAATAGCGGTTCACTGAGCGGCAAAGACCTTTTGGAGCAGGGCGGTGGTACGTGCCACAGGATCCTGGCGGATCTTCTTCTCTTCATCGGCAAGCAATACGAAGAGCCCTTCAATGGCCTTGTCCGTCACGTAGACATTAAGGTCGGGGTCCACGGCCTTGCCACCGGTGAGCAGGGTGGCCGTGTTGTAGGCGCTGGCCAGCGGGCGCCAGGCATTGGTGAGCGCGACCTGCTCGGTGGCCTTGGCCACGATGGGTGCGAACCGCTGACGGAGCGCCGCCTGGGTGCGTTCGCGCAGCAGGTCGGTGGCGGCGCGCTCACCTCCGCGCAGAATGGTGAACCCGTCCTGCACGCTCATGCCGGTGATGGCATCCACAAAGACCGCCACAGCCTCCTTCGAGGCCAGCTCAGCAGCACTGTTCATGGTCCGCTCAAAGTCCTCCACCGGCCTGTTCATCCCCAGGTCGATCAGCGTGGTGCGCACCTTGATGGCCTCTGCCGGAAAGGGAATGCGGATGCGTGCATCGTTCCAAAAGCCGCTGGCCGCCGAAGCCTTGTCCACACTGCGTTCGGTGCCCACCCGCAAGGCCTCCTTCAACCCCGCCACCACGTCTTCGTTGCTCAGCGTTGGCGATCCTCCTGTGCTGTTCAGGATGGTCTGGAGCTCCTGTGGCGAACAGGCCATCAGGCTTATCAGACCAAGCACGGCGAAGGTGCGTAGGATGATCATGGTCAGCGCGTTCAATGTTGGGTCAGTGCGTCCAAGGCCTGGTTCCAGTCTGCCGGAATGGCCATGCTGCGTTCGTTCACATAGTCAAAGCACACTAGCACGCTGCGGCCTTCCGCACACACACCCGGACGTTCGCCATCGGTGCGTTGGATGCGGTAGGAGAGGTCGAAGCTGCTGCGTCCAATGGCGCTGCACCAGGCTTCTGCCACGATGGCGTCGTTCAAGCGCACGGGCATGCGATGGTCCACCTCATTGCGCGCCAGGATGAGGCCGCGGGCGCGCCAGTCGTTCCCTGCGGGGATCACCTGCTTCAGGTATTCCATGCGCGCCAGTTCGAACCAGTGCAGATAGACGCTATTGTGCACATGACCGGCCATGTCCACATCTGCGAAGCGCACCTGGACCGGCACACGCACCGAACGTCCTTGCGCGGCCATCAGGTGATGGGGTTCAGCATCACACTGAACACCGTGATGCTGTTGGGGTCACGGTCGTAGAACAGCTTGTCCAAGGCCTCCATGATGTTGCGCGCCCTGAAGTAGGAGGTCTGCAGGCTGTTGTCGCCGCGTGCACTCCATTGAATGGTGTAGCTGCTCGTGCGCTCTTTGTAGGTACGCACATAATCGAGCATCGCGTTCAGTGCATCGAGCTTGTCCACTCCTTCGGTGGAATGGAACAAGAAGCTCTGATTGTGACGGGGATTAAGGGTAATGACGTAGAGCTTCACACCCTTGGTACCCTCCTCATAGTTGAAGATGAGGTCGTCCTTCCCGATGCCGATGTAGCCGCCGATCTCCTTTTGCGCGCGGGCGATCTCCAGGTTCCTGTCCTTGGTCATGGTAAGCCGCTGTACCGCTCAACGTTCCTGCGGTGCGGATGTGTCAAAGGTACTGTAGACCGAGTTATGGCTCAGGAATTCGGGCACCAGCACCTTCATATCCCGCACGGCATCCTCCGTTCGGTCCTCGTTGATCAGGGAGGGGAGACGGCCCAGGAACTCCTCCAGTCGGATCCTGTCCGTATTGCCGATGAGGATGCGGGGGTGATGGGTCTTCAGGGTGTCCTCGGCAGTGGCGAGCAGTTCTTCATAGAGCTTCTCCCCTGGCCGAAGACCGGTGTAGACCACTTCAATGTCCTCGCCAGGCACCAAACCACTGAGACGGATCATCTTCTCAGCCAGATCTGCGATGCGCACCGGTTCACCCATGTCGAACACATAGATCTCCCCTCCGTTGCCCATGGCTGCGGCCTCCAGCACCAGTCGGCAGGCCTCGGGTATCGTCATGAAGAAGCGCGTCACTTCCGGATGCGTGACCGTTACCGGCCCGCCTTCCTGGATCTGCCTACGGAACAAGGGGATCACGCTGCCATTGGAGCCCAGTACATTGCCGAAGCGGGTGGTGATGAACTGGGTGCCCCCTTCCTTGGCATGCCAGGTCACCACCTGTTCAGCGATGCGCTTGGAAGCCCCCATCACACTGGTGGGGTTCACCGCCTTGTCGGTGCTGATCAGGATGAACTTCTCGACCCCGGTGCGCTGCGCCAGCGCGGCAACGATATGCGTTCCCATCACGTTGGTGCGCAGGGCCTCCAGCGGATAGGCCTCCATCAAGGGCACATGCTTGTAAGCTGCGGCATGCAGCACCACTTCAGGCTTGTGCAGGAGGAAGAGCTGTTCCATGCGCCGAGCATCCCGCACATCACCGATCACCACCGAGAGCGCCTCGCTGCGGCCCTTGTTCTGCAATTCCATCTGCAGGTCGTAGGTCGGCGACTCGGCCACATCCACCAGTACGATACGGGCACACTTCAGGTCGGTCAGCTGACGTACGAGCTCGCTGCCGATGGAACCGGCCGCACCCGTGACCAATACGCGCTTGCCACCGAACAGGGCCTGTACAGAGCGGTCATCCAAGCGGATCACCGGCCTGCCCAACAGATCTTCGATCCGCACCTCCTGGATCTGCCCCGCGCTCAGCTGACCATTGATCCAATCCTGAACTGGTGGGATCGTCAGGACCTTCACGTTGGCGGCCATGCAGGCATCCACCACGGCGCGACGGTGCTCGGGGTCAGGTGTTGCAATGGCGATGATCACCTGGTCCACGGCTTCGCGTACCAGCACATCGGCAAGATCCCGGGTAGAACGGATGCTGACGCCTTCGAGCGTGCGTCCTACCTGGCGCTCGGCATCATCCACAAAGGCCACTACCTTGTAGCGTCGTTGCCCGGTACGCTCCAGGGTCCGTTTGGTGATCAAGCCCGCTTCACCCGCGCCATGGATCACCACGCGCACCTCTTCTTTTCCCGCTCCTTGTCGTCTCAGGTGTCTGATCTTGAAGGCGATGCGCACCACGATCAGGAGCATCGAGGTGGCCAGGAAGTCGATCACGATCACTGCGCGTGGCACCAGATACACCCCATCGAACAGGTGGAGACGAACGAAGCTTAAGAGCCCGAGGACCACAGACCCGGCCAATACCGTGAGGAAGATCCTGCGAGCGTCTTCCGTACTGGTATGCCGCACCATCAACCGATGCGTGCCCATCATCAGGAAGCTCAACCCGCGCACTGCAATGAAGACCGGTAGTACAGGTAGCAGAAGATCCACCTCACGCGCTGGCACTTGGAAGTTGAACCGGAGGAGATAGGCCGCCGCCAATGCCATCAGGCACAGCACCACATCGATGAGCAGCACACCCCAGCGGGGAAAGAGGACCGGTGTTCGCATGGATGAGCGAGCGAATGTACGCTGTGCCCTGAGAGCCTGTTCGGGATCTCTAGAACGACGGACCTCGAGGCCATTTTTCGGTCAGGCACAGCCTGAAGATCATCCCGCCGTGCGGCGGGGTGCCTATGGGATCATTTTCAGGCGAAGCATGGGCGGAAGAGGGACCGGGGGACGAGTTTGAAGAGATCCTGAACAGGCGCTAACGACCGGAAGGCTGCTTTCTTTGCGGTCCATTCCATGCCTACCATTCAGTTCGTGGCAGCTCATCGCCCGGACCGCTCTCCCAGCCAGCGGTACCGGTTCGAGCAATACCTGCCCTATTGGGAGCGCAACGGGTTCGCGGTGGACTACGCTGCACTGCTGAATGAACGTGATGATCGGTTGTTCTATGCGCCAGGGGCCTGGCTGCCCAAGGCTGGGCTTTTGGCGCGGGCCTGGATGACCAGGCGTTCACACGTTCAACGTGCCTCTACTGCGGACCTGATCTTCATCCAACGAGAGGCCTTCATGACCGGGAGCGTGCGTTTTGAGCGGGCCCTGGCGCGCACCGGAAAGCCTGTGATCTTTGATTTCGATGATGCCATCTGGTTGCTCGATGTGAGCGAGGCCAACAAGCGGCTGAGCTGGTTGAAGGACCCATCGAAGACCGCCCGCATCATCCAAATGGCCGACCTTGTGATCGCTGGTAATGAATACCTGGCGAACTATGCCCGCCGGTTCCATCAACGGGTGGAGGTCATCCCCACCGTGGTCGATACCGAACGCTATCGGCATACCATAGAACGAAGCTCAACACAACTGCCGGTAACGATCGGCTGGACCGGAAGCTATACCTCGCTCACCCATTTGCGCGCTGCGATCCCCATGCTCCAGCAGCTCCATCAGCGCCTTGGTGATCGGGTGCGCTTCAGGATCATCAGCGACCGTGACCTGCTGGTCCCTGGGTTGCCCATCGAGAACGTACGCTGGAGCAGTGCTACGGAAGCGGCTGACCTTGCGGCCATGGATATCGGTATCATGCCCATGCCCGATGATGAATGGAGCAAGGGGAAGTGCGGGTTCAAAGGCCTACAGTACATGGCCATGGGCAAGCCGGTCGTGTTGAGCGCTGTGGGCGTGAACAATACCATCGTTCAAGACGGCTTCAATGGCTTCCTCGCCGCTTCCACAGAGGAATGGCTGATGAAATTGGAGAAGCTCGTCAACGATAGCGAACTTCGCGCTCGCCTCGGAGCACAAGCCCGCCTTACCGTGGAGCAGCACTACTCCGTCAATGCCTGGAAGGACCGTTACCTTCAACTCTTCAACGAACTGCTGAACGCCACCCCTCGATCATGAGCGACCTCAAACGCACCGCACTCAGCCATATCCATGAAGCGCTCGGCGCCAAAATGGTGCCCTTCGCAGGCTACCTCATGCCTGTACAATACACCGGCGTGAACGATGAACACCTCACCGTGCGGAACGCCGTGGGGGTCTTCGATGTCAGCCACATGGGCGAATTCCTGGTACGCGGTCCCGGTGCACTCGACCTCATCCAGAAGATCACCAGCAACGATGCCAGCAAGCTCACCGTGGGCAAGGTGCAATACAGCTGCCTCCCGAATGGCGAAGGTGGCATCGTTGACGATCTGTTGGTCTACCGCATGCAACATGCCGACGACCACCATTACGTGCTGGTGGTGAACGCTTCCAACATGGCCAAGGACTGGGCCTGGATCACCAAGCACAACACCTTCGATGCCCAGCTCTCCGACATCAGCGACCACATGAGCCTGCTCGCCGTGCAAGGCCCCAAAGCCGTGGACACGCTGAAGGGCTTGTTCGCAGAGGACATCGCCTCCATGCCTTACTACACCGCCATGTACGCTGAAATGAAGGGGGTGGGCCTGGTACTGATCAGCACCACGGGCTACACCGGTGCAGGGGGCTACGAGGTGTACATCCCCAACCACCTCGCGGAGCAGGCCTGGCACACCATCATGGAGGCCGGCAAGCCCTATGGCATCAAGCCCTGTGGTCTGGCCGCGCGCGATACCCTTCGCTTGGAGATGGGCTTCTGCCTCTACGGCAACGACATAGACGACACCACCTCGCCCATCGAAGCGGGCCTCGGTTGGATCACCAAGTTCACCAAGCCGTTCATCGATTCCGAGCGCCTCAAGAAGCAGAAGGAGGAAGGCGTAGGCCGCAAGCTCGTGGCCTTCGAACTGCTCGATCGCGGCATCCCTCGCCACGACCATCCGGTGCTCGACGCGGCTGGCAACGTGGTGGGCAAGGTCACCTCGGGCACCCAAAGCCCCAGCCTGCAAAAGCCCATTGGCATGGCCTATGTGCCGGTGAGCATGGCCGCAGAAGGTTCGGATCTATGGGTGGACATCCGTGGCAAGGCGTTGAAGGGACGTGTGGTTAAATTGCCCTTCATTCAGCAAGGTTGATGGAAGGGCTTGTCCGCAATACCAACTACCGCCACCGGGTGGAGGTGTGCTTCGTGCCCAGCCAATATCCGCTGTATGCACAGGACATGGGCATCGTGGTGGTCATCGATGTGCTCCGTGCCACCTCCGCAATGGTGGCTGCTTTCGAACATGGGGTGGACCGCATCATACCGGTATCTGATGTGGAACAGGCCAGGCCCTTCATCGGTCGTGAAGGCTATATCGCAGCAGCCGAACGTGACGGGCAGGTGGTGGAGGGCTTCCAGTACGGCAACAGTCCGCTGGCTTACGTGGGCGAAGACCTGCGCGGCAAGACCATCGTGATGACCACCACCAACGGCACCAAGGCCATCCAGCTGGCCAAGGGGGCGCGGCAACTGGTCATCGGCTCCTTCCTCAACCTCACCGCGCTCAGCGAATGGCTGCTCGAACAGGACGATAACATCCTCCTGTTGTGCTCGGGCTGGAAGGACAAGTTCAACCTGGAGGACAGCGTATTCGCAGGAGCGGTGATGGAACGCCTGTTGGAGTCCGATAAGTTCGGGGTGGAGGAGGACTCGTCCATCGCTGCGAAGTACATGTACATGGCGGCACGCGAGAACTACCTCGGCATCCTCAAAGCCGCTCCCCGCAGGCGCCGGATCGAACAGTTACAGCTGCTGCCCGACGTGAAGTACTGCCTCACACCCGATCAAAGCACCGTGATCCCCATCCTTCGCAATGGTGAACTGGTGCGCATGGAACGCCCATGATCCAGCGCACGGCCATCCTCCTCACCGCCTTCGTGCTGTTGCTGCTCTGCTTCCCCCAGCAGACCGCTGAGCCGGCTCGGGCATGGGGCTTCTATGGCCATAAGCGTATCAACCGGATGGCCGCCTTCACCCTGCCGCCGGACCTGTTCCCGTTCTACAAACGCCACCTCGATTTCATCAGCGACCATGCGGTGGACCCCGACCGGAGGCGCTACGCGGTGGATGGAGAGGCCCAGCGCCATTACATCGATCTGGACCACTACGTGAAGCCTGGTCAGCGCATTGAGGATGCCATGCCCCGCCGATGGGAAGAGGCTGTGGCCCGCTACACCGAGGAC
>JALOLX010000006.1 GCA_025455765.1 Flavobacteriales bacterium
GCGCGGACACCGTTTGGTACCACAGCACTACCACAAGCCCGCTCCAAGGCGGTACGTTCAGCGCCTACGAACTGAACGAGCACCGCTATTCCTTCTTCCACGTACACGCCGATACGCTGTTCGAGGACAGCGCGTGGGTGATCACCCAGGGCACCTCCGAGATCCACTATCCGAGCATACCGCTGTGCAAGGCAAGCCAACAACTGGGCGATACGCTACGATACTTCGATCGCGTAGCCGGAGTTGAACGCATGACCACCTACCGGGCGCACCTCTCCCTGCGCACCGCGTGGATGCCATGGACGGAGCTGCTCGTCTTCGAGGACCGCGTGCTCGACTTCATCACCTACCGCATCCACCGGCGCGATGACCTGGTGCGCGAAGTGGCGCGCTACGTGGTGGGCGATGGGATGTACCTGGTGTGGCCGGCCGAGTGATCTGCTGTTTTGCCGACCAGCGATGCTATCGATGATCGGCTTACGGTTCTGAGACGCCTTGCTACATCTGCAACTGCGTAGAACGAGTCGTTCTGCAAACATGGGTGTCCACTTCGCAGAGGGGATGTCGAGCAAAGCGGACCCGTCACTTTCGCCGTAAGCTTCATCTGGATGACCAGCCTATCGGGAGCAATAGCAATAGATGGGACCTCATCTGTAAAGCCTGGTTGAAATAGCGGACAGGGCCATAAGTGATGTTCCGCTTTACCTGCGGGAACAGTGTTTACTACTCCTGCGGCAAAAAGCCCGACCATGGTACGGGTCAGTTCATCCGGACCGAAAAACTGTCATCTTCGGCAAGCCTTTCCCGCTTGTCAACAGATGCGCTCACTCCTGCTGGTATTCGCCATCAACTATTGTGTGCTCCTTTCTGCCCAGGATGCCTCGCTGGTGCCGGGTATCCGCGCTGACCTGGCCGCCGCGCGCAACGACACCCTCCGCGCAGATGCTCTCGCCCGCCTCTGCTTCAACCTGGTGAACTCCAACCCCGATAGCTCCCGCTATTACGGTGAGCAAGCCCTGGCCCTGGCCACGCGCATCGGCAACGCCAGAGCCATCGCCGATGCACACAACAACCTGGGCTGGTTGGAAACGCAACAGGGCCACATACCAGAAGCAACGGAGCATCTGAACATCGCTCTGATGGGCTTTCGCAGGATCGGCAACCCCTCCTACACCTCCATCGCACTGAGCAATCTGGGTTGGTTGGCAGACAAGCAGGGCGACCGCACCGGTGCCCTGCAACGCTTCGATGAGGCCCTGGACCAGGCCACGCTGGCCACCGACAGCGCCAGTATGGCCGTACTGCTCTACTCCATCGGCAGCACCTACAACAAGATGCAAGAATACGGCCGGGCGAGGATCCACTTGGAACGCTCGTTGGCCATCGAAGAGCAACTCGGACGCCCGAACAAACAAGGCAATTGCCTGGTGGCCATCGGCAATGCGTGGCGCAGTGAAGAGGACGCGGCCAAGGCGATGGAATATTACCAACGTGCTGCTGCCTTGTTCAGCTCCACCAACAACCACTATGGTTCGGGCATGGTGCTGGAGAACAGTGGCGACCTCTTCCTGGAGAACGACCCTAAGAAAGCCCTGCCCTACTACCAGCGCGCACTGGCCCATTACGACACATTGCACAGCGCGGCCGACAAGGCGTATATCCTGCAGCGCATCGGCATGGCCTACTCGGGCATGAAGAAGTATGCCGAAGCCGAGATCAGCTACACTGAAGGTCTGGGCCTGGCCTCCGCAAGCAGCAGTACCGAGCTGGTGATGGAGCTTCACCTGAGCCTGGCGGAACTGGCCGTGAAGCAAGGAAAGAGCGAGGTGGCGATCGGCCACTACCAACGCCACATGGCGCTGAAGGACAGCCTGCGCAGCGAGGATTCCGAGCGGGAACTCATGCGCCTGCGCGCCACCTTCGAGACCGAACAGGCCGAACAGGAGAACGTCCTGCTGAAGGCGGAGAACGCCCTGAGCCACGCCAACGAAGCGAAGATGAAAGCCCGCTGGACCGCAGCCGCCGCCGTTTCCATCGGACTGGTGTTGCTGCTGGCCCTGCTCTACCGCAACTACCGCCAGCGCGGGCGGCACACCCAGGAAGTGGAGCGCTTCAACACCGAACTTCAAGGACAGCGCGACCAGGTACAACACATGAACGACCTGCTGGAACTGAAGATCCTGCGCAGCCAGCTCAACCCCCATTTCATCCACAACTGCCAGAACAGCGCCATCGCCATGGTGAAGGAAGGGCGGAGCATAGAAGCGCTCGCCTACCTGCAAGGCCTCAGCAAACTGATGCGCATGGTGCTGGAGCATTCGGTGAACGACCGCATCACCGTGGAGGAGGAAATGTCCTTTCTGCGCTTGTACGTTAAGCTGGAATCGTTGCGCCTGCCGGGCTTGCAGTGTGAAGTGAATGCGGACCGCGAACTGTTGGACGATGAGGCTGAACTGCCCGCCTTGTTGGTACAGCCCTTTGTAGAGAACGCGCTGTGGCACGGACTGGCGGAGAAGGAAGGCCCGCGCCAGCTGAGCATCCTTTTCAGTGCCACGGAAAAGGGCGTGCGCTGCACCGTACGCGACAATGGCCTGGGACGGCGGACCGGCACCAACCCTTCGACAACGCTCCCTTCGACTCCGCTCAGGGAGGGTGCTGAACAAGGCCACCGCTCCCTGGGCACCGAGCTCACCAACGAACGCTTGCAACTACTCACCCACCGCCTGCAGCAGAAAGGCAGCTTCGTGATCCACGACCTGAAGGATGCGGCGGGTGATCCAGCAGGAACTGAGGTAGTGATCGAACTCGAGGGGTGACCGTCTCAGGTGCGCACTGTAATGTCGACCCGTGCTGAGCGAAGTCGAAGCGGGGTCGACGCTACAGGTGCTATTGTCCAGATCCTTTCACGATCTTTCCACCATGATCCGCACCCTGCTGGTGGACGATGACCCGGCGGCACGCAGCTACCTGCGCGGCATGCTGGCGGAAGCGCACCCCAGCGTGGAGGTGATCGGCGAGGCATCGAACATCAGCGAGGCGAAGCGGCTTATCGCGGAACTGAAGCCCGCACTGGTCTTTCTGGATGTGGAGATGCCCGGCGGCAGCGGCTTCGACCTGCTGCGCGAGCTGAAGCGTTGGGACTTCGAGGTCATCTTCGTCACTGGCTTCCAGCGCTACGCCATCCAGGCTATCCGCTTCAGCGCGCTGGACTACCTGCCCAAGCCCGCACAGCCCGATGAACTTGCCTTTGCGCTGGAACGGTACGCTGAACGACATGCCGCTGAGATGGACCGCGCCAAGGTGCAGGAGCAGTTCCTGGAGAACATCGCGCAGAAGGAGACACAGGCCTTCCGCCTCACCATCCCCCACGGCGACCGCACCTTCTTCGTGGCCCCCACCGAGGTGGAACGCTGCATGGCCGACCGCAACTACACGTGGGTACACCTGGTACACGACCGCCGCTACCTGCTGGCCCGCACCCTGAAGGAGTTCGAGGAGATGCTCACGCCCTTCGGCTTTTTGCGCATCAACCGCAGTGCGCTGGTGCGCAAGGACACCATCCTGCGCCTACACGATGGGCATGCCGAGTTGAAGGACGGCGAGAAGCTGGAAGTGAGCCGACGGCGCTGGCCGGAGTTGAAGCGGACGTGGGCGGCGTGAGGCGCGGATGACCGCAGATCTAAAGTCAAATTTTAGATCTGCGGTCATCCAAAGACCATTGGTGTCCGGGGAAAACTGTGCAACGCGTTGAACTGCTGATCCATCAAGCACCAGGAAAGGTCATGATCCAAGGGGCTCACGCACGCCACGGCTTACCTAACACCGGCTGCGACCCCTCCGGGGTCGAAAATGCAACGCACCGTTCAACGCCCTTCGGGCTACATGCTGTGACCCCTCCGGGGTCAGAACCCGCGGCCCTGTTGGGATGACCCCGGAGGGGTCACAGCATGTTGTTCTGGCATCTTCGACAGGATCACGACCCCGGAGGGGTCCGATGCGTATCGGACGCAGCCGGTGATGCAACCAATTTCCCCGGACACTACTGATCCTTAGACCCTCATACGGGGTATCCGGGCAGGGAACCGGCACATCCAATGAACGCTAATTCACTTTTTCATGTGAGATCTGCGGTGATCACGTGACGCGGTGTTCCGGCTTAGGGATGGGAGCGGCGGCTGGCCGCGGGGCGGGGCAAGCGACACCGTGGAGCGAGGAGGCCCGAGGCATGAGGGACCCCGGAGCCCCGGTGACGCTGGCCCGCACGAGAACACCATAGCGGACAGCCCGGCCGCGCGATGGCCATGTGCGTGGCAAGGCAAGCCCATAAGCCCCCACCATTGGATCACCCACCCCACCACCAGATAGATAGCCTTGGGACGAGGGCCATGCGCGCACGCACCTTGGCACTGAAAAGCAAAACCCATGCGCGCACTGTACACACTTTCCGCCTCCCTCCTGCTCCTTACCGCCCACGCCCAGTGGCCCACGGACCCGAACGATCCGTTGGTGATCTGCAACGATGCCAGCAACCAGCGCGACCTGCGTGTGGTGGCCGATGGCAGCGGTGGGTGGTACGTGCTGTGGACCGACAACCGGCTGGCTGCGAACCGCTACGCAGTGTATGCCCAACGCGTGAACAGCCAAGGCATTCCACAGTGGGAGCCGAACGGCCGCTTGCTGCAGGAGGTGCCGGGGCGTAGCATCAACTTCCTTGGTGCGACGAGGATGGCGAACGACAACCTCTTCCTGGCCTACATCTCCGGGGGCGATGCCACCGCTGGCGATACCGTGCGCGCCATGGCCTATGATGATGAAGGCACACCCGTGTGGGCCGAACCCACGTTGCTCGCGTATCCTGGGCCCCTACCTACGGGAGGGCTTTCCGGTGGCAACTACTACCCGCGCGTTGCCCCTGTGCTCGGCGGTGTTTATGTGGGCTGGGGCACCAATCCGCAAGGCGCTGCGGACTACATCTACCTCGCCCGGGTGAAGCCTGATGGCACTACGGACATGCCGGTGCAAGGTGTGGCCGTGAGCACCATGAACAACCCGATCACCGCTGGACCGTGGACCTTTCGGCACGATCTGGTGGGCGGCCTGATGATCGAAAGGCGCTGGAGCAATGGGTTTGGCGCGCCCTTGCGGGCCCAGCGTGTGGACAGCATGGGCGTGCAGCTTTGGCCCAGCTTCATTGAGGTGAGCGCCAATAGCAGTGGCTTGGGTTACGAGTGGAGCACGGCCATCGCAGCGACAGGCCGGGCCAACTCCGTGTGGAGCACTGGTTCCAACCTGCTCATGTCGATCTACGACACGACCGGTGTGCTCGTCAACACCACTGCACCCATCGATGTGTGCATCCAGGCCGATGTGCAGGAGAATCCCTTCGTGGTGCAGTCGGTGGATGAGACCGCCGTGTTCTGGGCGGATAACCGTCCATCAGCGGGCAATGGCCGACAGGTGTTCATGCAACGTTTCGATGCGAACGGAACACCGCTGCTGCCGGAGAACGGTGTGCTGGCCATGCAGGTGAACGGCAACAACATCAGCTACCCACGCGCATTCCCTGCCGAGGACAGCAGCTTCATCGTGACCATGTACACGGCCTTCGACATCGGAGGCGGAACGGCCGGCTTCCGGGTGGGACGCGTGACCAACACCGGTACCAACTTGTGGAGCGATACGACACGCTTCAGCACCGGTCCGCTCGGCCCCAACAACGGCACCGACTACGCCGCAGTGTCAGATGGTGACGGAGGGGTTGCGGCCTTCTGGTTCAACTGGCAGAACAACGCCATCTATGCCGCACGCCTGGACCGCAACGGGCGCATGGGCGACTTCACTTCCGTGGAAGAGCTGGAGCGCAGCACCATCACGCTGTTCCCCAACCCCGCTGCGGACCGCATTACCCTGCAAAGCCGCGATGGTGGTGCCTTGGGTGAGGTGACCGTACATGCCGCGGATGGACGGATCTTGCGCCAGTTGGAGCGTATCGCAACGGACCGTGCGGAACTTGATCTGCAGCAGCTACCCGAAGGCGCCTACGCCGTTACCAGCACGACCGACACCACCCGCACCACCATCCGCTTCATCAAACATTGAACAGCATGAGAGCCCTGACACTACCCGCACTTCTCCTTTCCGCATCGCTTGCGGCGCAGACCTTCACCGCTGCGGATGCAGTGCCGCCGAATGGCACGTACGAGTTCTCCCGCTTCTACACCGATGCATCCGAATGGTCCGACGTGGACACCGTGGGCGCAGGACTTACCTGGAACATGAGCGGCTTGACCTGGGAGTACGACGAACCTTTCACTCTCACCGTGATGCCCGCCGCGGCCAGCGAATTCGCGGGGCTCGCGCCGGACGCTACGACCTGCTTGCTGGAACCCATCCCCGGCGATATCGAGCTGCACTATTTCTATCGCAATGCGAGCGATATGCTTGAAGCGATAGGGGTCGTAGGTTTCGTACCGGGCCTCACTCCAGGGTTGGAAGGCACCTGTCCTCGGTTGCTCCTGAACTACCCGGCATCACTGGGTTCGGTGATCCCACCTGGCTTGGAGGGCTGCGACTTCACCCTTGGCGTGGAGTCGGTGGAGCGGAAGGTGCTTGCCACCGGCACCCTGGTGCTTCCCTTCGCCTCATTACCGAACATGGCCTTGATCCGAACCAGCATTTGCGTGTTGGACATCGTAGACCCGAAAGGTGATGAGGGCGTTTCCTGCAGCCACAGTTACCAGTGGTTCGCGCCCAATAACCTGTTGCGGCCAGTGCTCAGCGTGTACATGGAGAATGAGCAGTGGCTCAACGCTGATCTGGAGGTTCCTTCAGCACTGACGAGCGTGGGAGAACTCCACGTGAACGCCGCGCACATCACCCTTGCTCCGAACCCGACGAGCGATCTCCTGATGCTCTCTACCACCAATGGGCAAGCGCTGGGCGAAGTGCGCATCCATGCTGCTGACGGACGTGTTGTTCGTGAGCTGGGACCTGTGGCGCTGGACCGCCTCACTGTGGACGTGCAGGACCTGAAGCCCGGGGTGTACACGGTGAGCTGCAACACTGGTGCGCTGCCGGTGGTACTGCGCTTTGTGAAGGAGTAGCGCTGGCTGAAGGATCAGTATGGAAGCGCGGCTTGCTAGGGCCGCGTTTCTTCGTTGGAGATAGCATGTTCGAATGGACAAGGAAATGGACGGGGATGGACGCCGCCATGCGAGCGTCCATCCCCGTCCATTGGGGTCTATTGGTGCAACCAGCTGCTACAATTGCACCCCGCCTCCCTGCCCCCCCCTCTCTATTCGCCGTACCACTGAGCAACCCACATCGCATCATGCGGCATAGCGATTACCTTCGGCATATCCTTCACGCTGTGCAGCGCATGCCACTGGATCGAACCACACCTGCATTGCTTGGGCACAGTGGCTCACCGGCTGCCTACGCCGGCAGGTGGATGACCCGGCCATTAGTCGGCGGTGTAGGCTTTAGGTGCCGCAATAGTGGAATAGTACCAGGTCCATAAGCGAAATAACCCCAACACCTGGTACAACCGACTAGTTGGCTGCTATATTAAACAACATCATCATTCAAATGGGACATTGGGGAACAGGCATATCATCGAATGACACCTTCACGGAAGTATATGAGACATACTTTCATTACTATAATCACAATTTGTCAATTGCTGACATTAAAGAAAGATTAAAGTCTGATTTCTCGGAGACAATAGCTAATGAGCAAACAGCAAATGACTATTGGTTCGCTTTAGCAAAAGCACTTTGGGAATGCAAAGAGTTAGACACCTACACTTTTGAAACGGTAAAATCGATTATAGAAAGCAGACTGGACTTAAAAATTTGGCAAGAGTTAGAAGCATCAGAAAAAGATTTAATTGCAAGAGAAAAAGTTCTTGATAAATTTCTTGCAACAATTTCAATTGAAAAGGAAAAACCCAAGGCAAGAAAGAAAATCATCTACTAATCAGGTTATTATGATAAAGGAACATGCCTTGCAATTAAAATGAAAAATGGCAACTATGGAGGGATTTTAGTACTTGAAAAAGAATTTGACACGTTGGAAGGGGCAAATTACGTTGCTGCTACTAATATAAATTTAACACGAGTTCCTACGATAGATGATTTTCTTAAAGCTAAAATTTTGACTGGCAGACATACTGACTCTCTCGGCTATTTTCGAGAGTACTTTTGGATATTTGTTTTCGAAACAAAACAAAAACGATATAACAAAGACATTGAGAAGTATTTCATTAATGTAGGTGCTATCACTATTGACAGAGTGTTTGAAAAGCATTTTGAGAAACCCTTTCAACACTGTGATACTTGGACACACTGGATAAGTGTCGTAGAAGAAGCTCTGGACAAAATAAACAATGGAGAAAAGGAAAATATAACTGCAACCGTTGAAGATTGGATTAACAATACAGCAGCCAACAAAAGTATTGCTGCAAGTGGGGCTTGACATTGAAACATCAGCTATGTGCTACTATCAGCAGTAGTCCGGGCTCGACGAATAAAGCCCAGCAAAAGTTGTTAACTTCAGCAACAAAATAAAACCAAGCTGCGGTACCGGGCGGACAGTTATAAAATATCCCACCTGCAGCAATACCCGAACGTTAGGCCATCGCCTACATCCCCACCCCCACTTCCCTGCTCGGCCCGCTCTCAGCCCCGCTCGCCGCCACACTCCTTACGAAGTAGAAGTTGAGCGCACCCTTTGCCGGGCTGGCATCCTCGAAGCGCGCGGGCTTGTTGGCCGCCACACTGCCCACTTTCACGGGCTCGCTGCCGCGGGTGTAGCGGTACACATCGAAGCGTTGCACGGGTTCGCTGACGGGTGCTTCCCAGTTCAGTTCCACCTTTCCAGCCACGGCCCTTGCCTGCACACCGCCGGGTGAGCTGGGCAGGGCCACGCGCGCCTTGGCACTTACCGCAGGCGAAGGCACGCTCTTGCCACCTAAGGCGTTCATGCTGAAGACGCGGTAGCTGGTTGCTTGGCCATCGGCATCGAGGGTATCCATGAGGAAGTTGGTGTTGCGCCAGAGCGTATCCACCTTGGCGCCAGAGCGGCTGCGCAAGATGCCGTAGGCCTGCCATAGCGCATCACTGCTCTGGTCCTCCCAGCTCACGATGGCCACATCCACATCCACCTGGGCGGTGAGGTCGCGCGGGGGCAGCGGAACGGGCACGTTGGTCACGGGCATCACGCTCACCGTATCGCTGAAGTTGCTTTCCACGTGGCTGGTGCTCACGGTGCGCAAGGCGTAGTGGTAACTGCGATCGCCGCGCAGGGAACGGGTGGTATCGAGGTAGGTGTAGGCACCATCGCCGGATGCGGCAATGCGGGCGCTGGCGAGCATCATCGGCCCCTGTTCATCGGCGCGGAAGAGGTGGAAGCCCAGCACATCGCGCTCGGGATGCATCCAAGTGAGCACCACACCTTCTTCGGTGGGAACGGCGTGCAGCTCCTGCGCGGGTTGCGGCGGACGTTTGTCGTAAGCCACAGCGGCGAAGCTGACGCCGCGCATGGGCACGTGGGTGGCCTTGTACTCCAGCACGAAGCGGTAGAAGTACGAGGTGGCCGGACGGATGTCCTCGTCCATGTAGCCGGTGCGGTCGCCGCTCAATTCGGCCACGGTAACAAAGTCCGTTTCGCTGTTGGTGCTGCGTTGCAAGCTGATCTGCTTCACCACGGGCGCGTTGTTCAGTTGCCAGCGCACGTTCACACGCCTACCTGTGCTATCGCCCTCAGCGTACAGGTCATAAGGCATGGGCATTTGGTTGACATCGAGGCTGGCGGCATAGAGCGTGTCGCTCACGGGCATGGCGTTGCCGAAGTGGTCCCAGCCCTTCGCCACGTAGCGGAACACGCGGTGGCGCGGCGCGGTGGTGTCGGCGAACTGGTAGAGCACGGTGTCCTGCCCGAGCCGGTCGATGCGCACCTTGGGCTTCACGATGGCGAAGGGTTCCTCATCCACGCTGCGGTGCAGCTCCACCACGGCCGGACGGTGATCGCCCGCCACGGACCACCAGGTGTTCAACTCGCGCTGGTGCTCGTAGTAGCTGCTGTTGAAGGCCATCAGGCGGTCCACCGCATGTTGCGATGCGGGGTTCACGAAGGACGAGAGGAACTGGTTGTTGTTCCCCTGGGTGGTAATGCGATATTGATACAGCGTTCCAGCCTTCACATCGCCATCATGCCATACGGAGTTCACACCCAACAGCACCGCCATGTTGTTGCTCGCCGAGCCCAGTTGTTCACGCGTGCCATAGCGCTGGATACGCGCCGAGATGCTGTCGGCGCGCTGCCCGCCCAGTTCGATCGGATACGGCAACACATCGGCCGCCTTCTCGATGCCCTTCTGCACGTCCTTCGCCGATGTCACGGGCTTCAGTTCGACCACACGCTTGAACTCGCCTTGCTCACCGGCCTTGCGCTCGATGAGGATGCCGGTAACAGGTCCGCCTTCCCGCGCCAACAAGGGCCCGGTGAAGACGAACACGCCTTTCGGTCCCACCTGAACCAGTTCGGGGTTGGGCTTCTGTGCGGTGGCGGGCAGTGCCAGTGCGATCGTGAGGAGTATCAGGCTAAAGCGCATGGTTCTATGGGGTACTTGGTGAGGGAGGCAAGGGAGGCTATGGTGGTGAGGGAGGCGAGATCCACCTCTTACATCTCCTCTTTTTCCTCCTTCACCTACATTTCATCAATTCTCTTCCGGCGGCGGGTCGTTCCGCTCGCTGTTGGTGCCGTTGCTGCCCATGGTGAATGTGAAATCGGAACCGCTGTTGCTGATCAGTGCCTGCATACCCAGGTCGATGGTACCACCTACTTTGAAGTGCAGGCAGGACAGGTTGGCGCAATCGTCTTCGATCGAGCAAAGGCCACCACCGATCGTGACGTTGCCTGCGAGCTGCACGCCTCCGTTGCCGGTGATGGTGTAATTGCCATTGGTGTTGAACACGCCATCAAGTCCTACGGTAAGGAAAAGCCCGATGCGGCCATGGGCGCAGATCACGCCCGCGCTGGCACCACCGGCCATGTAGATGTCCACGTAAGTATCGAAGCCCACGCCGAAAGTGCCGCTTCCGAAGTTGGCCCCGAAGCGCACGTCGATGCCGCCATCACAGCCCATTTCCAAGGTGGCCACCGGGCTGCAATCGATGCTGAAGTTGGGGATCACCGGTAGGGGTATCTGCGCGCCGGCGTTGAAGTAGAATCCGTTGAAGCGACCACTGCCGAAAAGGCCTAAGTAGGTGGGCGGAAGGATGTCGCCGCTCTGCATCAGGCCTTGTGCCATGGCCACGCCTGCAGCGGGGTTCTGCGCAAGCAGTTGCAGCACCGGCTGGATCAGGAAGCCCTGGAATTCGCGCTCCATCTTCTTCTGCACGTGCAGGCTATATTGCATCAGCAGCGCGTCCATCTCCGGCGTGCGTTGGGCGTAATCGCCCAGCAGGATGAAGGCCATACCGGTGATCTGCGGATCGGGCAGGGTCACGTTCAAGCCGCTCATGAAGTAGAAGCCTTCCTTGTCGATCACGATGGCCGCTGAACCGCTCATGCTGGGGCCACCACTCACACCGTGCGACACATTCAGCTGGCCACTGAGGCGGTGGTGCTGCATGTCGTACACCATGTTGATGTTGCCGAAGGGTGTCTCGATGTCCTTCAGCTTCACCTGCTGGTTCTCCACGGCCAGGTCGCCGTGTACCTCGAAGCGCATACGCTGCGGCTGTCCGTTCTGCGGCTCGAAGCCCATCTCCTCGGGCATGTTGCCTTTGATGTAGAACGTGTTCCACTCAGGACCGGCATGGCCTTGTACCACCCACATCTCCCCTTCCACATCGGTCATCAGGATGCGGCTGGCCGGGTTGTCGCCGCCCAGTCGCACGCTCTGCTGCGGGTCGCGGTCCACGGTGAGCTTGGTCTGCTGCGTGGTCTTAACCAGGGTGTAAGCCAGGTTCTTGAAGACGTTCGGGTCCACATCGCTGATGACGCCTTTTATGGTGAGCTGCCCCTGCGCGAACGTCATGCAGTTCTGGTTTCCGGCGATGCCGAAGCTCCCGCGTTGTGCGCCCTTGTTGAAGGCGACCTGCACGCCGTTGGTGGCCACGGGCGGCATGGAGAAATCGCCCAAGCGATAGGCGCTCATGCCGTTGGGCGTCTTGTCGTAGAGCATGGCCGTGGTGAAGGTGGGGAAGCCGGGAATGCCCAGGTTGAGCTCGCCGGAAAGTGTGAGCAGGTTGGGCAATATGCTCATGCTCTGCAGGTGGAAGTCAACGATGCCGAACAGCGGATAAGCCGGAATGTTGCTGCGCAGTGCCACCGACTGTGCACCGTTGCTGTACAGCCAGATGGAGGTGATGGGCACATCGCGGTTTGCAGGTATGCCATCGAGGTGCTGACCGCTGATACGCGCCCCGGTCACGTTCTGATCGCGGCTGCTCACCATCACGTACCAGGCGGGTTGCGGGCGCACGGCATCATATCCGAATTCGGCCGGGAACAGGGCCTCCACGGGTATGGTGCCCATGAGCGACATGTTCTCCGCATTCAGCTCGCCCAGCAGGAAGCGTGTGGGCTCCAGCAGGCCATTGTTCACCGGCAGTTGCATGCCGCTGGCCATCAGGGTGCCTTTGAAACCGAAGCCCGCGTTGGATAGGTTCATTTCAGTGCCTTCCAAGCTGAACTGGCCCAACGGAATGGTGAAAGCCTTGGTGCGTGCGAAGGGTTGCAACTCACCACCGATAAAAGCGATGGTTCCGATAGCGAGGTCGAGGTCGTTGTCCGGTGCGGGAATGTGCTCCAGCGCGGTATGGATGCGCGTGTCCAGCACCAGCGAATCGCGGGTAAGTATGGAACCGGCTGTGATGCTGTTCGCTTGGAAACCGTAGAGCGTGTAGTCGATCGGCTGGCCGTCAGCTTTGCTCACGTTGTAGCCTTGTGCGGCCGGGAACCAGCTCTGTGCATTGCTTGCGAAGACCGGCAGGCGCATGCCACCAGCGGGCGCCACCAAGGCCAAGCCCTGCCCTTGTTGCGTGCTGAAGTTGCTCACCTGGAACGAGGCCAACGACACTTCGACACCGCCATTCACCGCGCCGCGCTGGTCGCTGCCAGCCGGGCGATCCAGCGCGATGCCTTGTTGTGTATCGAGCAAGGTGGCGTGGTACACATACGGCTCCTCCCCTTGCTGCGGATAGAGACCCACGGGCACCTGGTTCACCGCGAGCGCCATGGGCAGGTTGCTCGGCCTGGTGAGCGGGATGCCTGCTTCCATCAGTACATCGGGCTCCACCACGGTGTTCAGGAAGCGCACGCAACGCAACTGATCACCGCTGGCGCTGGTCTGCGTCATGCGGAACACCGCGTTCGCACTGTCCGGCACCGTCACCCAACCGTTGATCCGTGCCCTTCCATCGGGCTCTTCAGCGAAGGCGGTCACCTCCAATGGGAAGCCCAGGATGCGGCTGAAGTCCATGCCGCCGTACACGCGCAGTTGGAAGTCGATGATGGTCTCGGCTATGTTGCCATCGTAGGTGGAGATCGTGGTCGTGGCGATGGTTCCGAAGCTGTTGTAGCTGCCCGTGGCCTCGTCGTACTCCATGCCCACATAGCCCTGCTTGGCGGCCTGGAACTCCAGCTGCTGACGCGGCACGTTGTACATCACATATTCTCCCACGTTGTTCGTGGTCGCCTCTGCGGTGATGCCCATGTACGTGTAGCGCACCTTGGCATTGGCCACGGCAGCGCTGTCGATGGTGACGGTGCCGCGCACGGTGCGACCGCGTTCGAGTTGCACGTTCTTCACCTGCCAATGCTTGCCTGCGGTGGAACTGACCGACACTTCGCGGGTCACGTAGCTGGATCCATCCGGCGCATAGAACCGGAAGGTGAAGGACCCACCCGATGCGCGGAAGGCGAAGTCCACGCGGCCTTGGGAATCGGTGGTGCGCACCAGGGATTGACCGGCCACGGATGCCGCAGTACCGCCGGGGTTCGTTGCCGGGTGCTTGATCGCCGGGTACATCACCGGGTTGGCCGACACCAGTTCCACACGTGCATTGGCGAGGCGCGTACCCACTGCCTGCGGATCCTGGCCGACCGGCACCGCTTGGGGTTCGTTCGGTTCGCCGCGCAGCACGACGTGGATGCGGTGGATCTTGTAGGGCACCGTTGCCGTGGTGGTGAGCGTTCCGGTGGCGGGCACGTTCACGGTGATGGTATCGCGGTCGTAGGTCTCCAGATCGTTGGGGATGATGATGATCTGCAAGCCGTTGCCACTGGGCATGGTGAGCAATACCTCTTGGTTGCGCGTCAAATTGTTGCTGATCGATGAGACGATCCCGCCCTCCTGCCCGGTACTGGGATCGCGGTAGTGGGCTTTGCCGCGAATGCTTCTTCCTGCTTCGTTCATCAGCACCACTTTCACCTGTCCGCGTGGTGTTATGAAGATCTCTCCAGCCGAGTACTGGTAGCCCATCCGCAGCATGGACACATCGCCACTGTTCGGTTCAGAGGAATTGGTGCCACTGCTGCCGCTGCTGCCACTGCCACTGGTAGATCCACTACCGGTATTGCTACCTCCAATGACGTTCAGTATGCCGGATGGCAGCTGCCCGATGGTGCCGGGGTTGATCGTTCCACTTGTCGCTCCGAGGTTCAGCCGGTTCACCACCTTGATGGTGCGCCGGAAGCCGGGCTTGTCCACATCCAGCACATAGTAATTGCCCACGGGCACGGTGCCTTCCTTCTGGATCGGCAACTCCTTCCGGTGGATGCGGCCATCGTTCCCTGTGACACCCGAAGCATGCATCACCATGTGGCCTTGCGATACCAGCGCATTCGAGGCCATGATGAACCCATTGGGCTGGTTCGCTTCGAGCATGGCCCCCCAACTCATATTGCCATTCCGGAGGATCTCCATACCCTGCTTGTTGATGCGCCAGAGCTTCCAGTTCGCGTTGGGCTCGGCCAGGGCGAAGGCGGCCTGGGTACCCGCTGCACTATTGCGCACCGTGGCCGTCACCGCCGGGTTGCGCAATACGGTCCGCTGGACGTGGTAGAGCCACTGGTCCTGGCCTTTGTATGCCCTGGAGTGCGCGCGTGAAAGCGTTGCAAAGCCATCGCGCGAAGCGAGGTCGGGGCGCATGCAATTCTCCTTCAAGCTGTTGATGTGGAAGTTGAAGCAGGTGGGGGTCCAGTCGCTCTCGTAGGCGTAGACCATGGCCTGCGGCTGGTTCACCAAGCTGTGGCGTGTCTCGAAGAGGTCTGGCGGCCTGGCCCACACGTAGTAGAGGTTATTGCCAGTGGGCAAGCTATCGAAGCGCACCAGGTCACGGAACTCTGCCATGCCTTGCGCATCGCTGGTATCGCGCGCCAATTCCACATAGGTCTGCCCTTCGATGGTGATGGTGGGATCGGCTGCGAGATCGCCACGCGAAGCTTCATCCGCAGGCACCAGCGAAGGCCTGCCACCCACCTTGCGCAACAGCAATACCTCCAATCCATCCTTCCTCACCGTGAGGTCATTGCCTTGCGCCACGCGCACCTTCACGTCCATGCTCTTCACCTGCGCATGGAAAAGACCCAGGTCGCCAGTGGATGGTAGTGAGGCATTGAACTGAACGGGCTGTGCGTAGAAGGTGCGGGCCGGGTTCGCGACGCGCACCATCAGCACACGGCGGAATGTGCCGGTGTAGCTATCATTGAACTCGGTGGTGGAGAATGAACCGATATTGCTCACCGAACCTTGTTTCCAGCTGAAGTCGATCTGTTGCACGTGCGGCACGTTGAAGACGAAGTTGCCCTGTGCATCGGTAGTTGCCGTTGCCAGCACGGGCAGGCCCATGTTCGGCTGGCCTTGCACGTAGACACTGTTACCCGAGGGGATCATGATGTTACCCGGCAGGAGTGCTGATGCGATGCTACCCATGGTCGGGGTGCCTTGGAACTGGATGGCCTGTATCAATTGCACAGTGACACCCGCCAGCGGTGCTTGCGTGAAGTCGCCGTAGCCGCTTCGGTTGCCCTCGTTGAGCAGGGCGTTCTGGACGCTGCCGCTGCCGACCTGGCCGATGGCTCCGATGTTCACTGAGCCGCCGGAGCCGGAGCTCGCTGTGGCACCGTGGTTGCTCGGGTTATGCCAGAAGTAGTTGAGCTTGCCGGTCAGGGTCCTGCTCAGGAAAGCCGGCGAGATACCGGGATCGATGATGGGACCAACGGGGCCGGGACCTGTTCCGCCGTACGGGATCACCGGCGTATCGACCGTTCCCACCGTGAACACGCTGATCTCGCTGCGCCCCTGGTTGCTGATCCCCACACTGCCGTTGCGGTCGCGCGCGGTCACCTGCATGGCGTACTGCTTCCCCTGCTCGAAAGGCAGGTCCTGTACTTGCCGCACATAGACGTTGCTAAGAAGCCCTTCCTTCAGCAACACGGGTTGTGCGCGTACATAGGTGCGGGCTGCGATGATGGCATCGTTGGGGTTCTGGCCGGGGAATACAGGCGTCACCAGCAGATCGTACTCGATAAGCGCACCGGCCAGGTTGCCCAAGGGCGGTGTCCACGTGAACACCGGATTGGTCATGTAAGCACTGATCTCAGTACTGTTCACCGGCTGGGTGATGATCGGCGGATTGGCGTAGTACAACCCGAAGCTGAAGCATCCGCCGCCGGGCTGGCTGAGCAGCTGCGGACCGTTGTAGTCATAGGCCTCCACGCACAGGCGATACAGTCCTTCCGGCAGTTGACCGGTCTGTACAATAGCCTGTTGTATCTGATCATCGGCGTTCGTGGTCACGTTCTCCGGCGCAAGGAATTCCATCACCCCTGGCTGTGTGCTCAGTACCACCGAACCACCCGGGGGAATGACGATAGGCGAGGGTCCGCGATGCCCAGGTTCGGTGCGCACGAAGAGGTTCGCCGTTGCGTTCGCGAGTATCCCTTCCAAGCGCACCTGCTTCAACTCCTGTGTGGTATTGGTGAGCGTGATCACCGCCTGCCCCGAGAGATCGGCGTAGTCGAACACGTAGGCCGAATACGGTGGAATGATGTTGAGCGTGATGATGACCTCTTGGGCGCGGAGGAATGCAGGGAGGAAGAGGATACAGGTGAATAGGAGTTGGCGAATGGTGGTCGGAATGCTGCGCCATTCGCCATTCACCAATGTCCATTCACCCCTGCGCTTCGCTTGTGCATTTCCCATGGCTCAGAAGTTCGATCCGTACGTAATGCGTGTCATCGTTTCATCGAAGGAGCGGAACACCGTTTCATCGGCGGCCTCGTTGCGCATGTACACGCCTTGCAACGAGAGGCGTCCCTTCTTGTGAATGGCGATACCCAGGTCCACCAAGCCGCTCACGGTGTATCCGTTCTCCTCACCGTTGAAGTGGTTGCGGTTGAACATGCCGTTGAAGCCCAGTTGCAGCTTGCGTTTCAGCACCGGGAAGCCGAAGCCCGCGCCCGCGCCCAGTGAGCCCACATCACCCTGACCCAACACCGTGTTGTTGTAATTGAGCGAGGCCGTGGTGGTGATGGCGCGCTTGATCCAGGTGTGACTGTAAACGAAGGCGCCGACCAATGTGCGCTGGTCAGGCGCGGCGTTGATGGTTGCCACCGGACTGTTCAGCATTTGGTAGACCGCAACGAACTGCACTGTACGCACATACTTGTCCGTGATGCGGTTCATGTAAGGCACCAGGGTGAAGTTGTTGCTCACCTGCTTGAAAAGCTCGGCGTCGGGCGAGAGGCGCGTGGGGTTCTGGGTGACACCGAAGTTGGCCCAGCTGGCATTGAGGCCGAAGCGCTGCGAAGGGTTCCAATTGAGGCTGACGTTACCAATGAGCCGCTCACTGGTGACCAGCCGTTGGCCCGCGATGTTGTCGCGCTGCAAGCCGAAGCTGGTGTTGATGTTGACGCGACCACTGTCCAGTCGAAGGCTGGGGGTGATGGTGTATTGTTCGATGTCGTTCTGGAAGAAGTAGGCGCCCATACTGCGGTACTCGGGATCCACGCGTTTGTAGGAAAGACCAACTCCCCCACCCTTCGCTTGGTAGTTCAGGCTGGTCTCGCCCGCGCTGAGGTATTGCGTGCTGATCTTCGCATTGAGCCACCCACCCACGAGGTCTTGAACAATGTTGGACTCACCCGCGACATCACGGCCGGGCTGGCGATCATCCAGGGTGTAGGCGCTCATCCCGAGGTCGGCCTTCCAGAAGAGCCGCCGCTTATCCTTGCGGTACAGGTCCTTGCGCCACGAGAAGCCCACGGCCGTGTTGCGCTGCGGTGCCACACTGTCGCGCTGCACGCTGGTGAGCGAGCTCTCCACATCCCACCCATAGAGGTAGCTGATGTCGAAGTAGCCATCATTGTTGCCGACGCCCACCTTGGCAGCATAGGCCATGCGCGTGTAGCTGGGCAGCGGGCGGAAGGCCAGCGGGTTGGCGAACTGGGCACTGTCGAGGGCGCTGCTGCGGTTCAAGCGGCCATACATGAAGCCGAAGCGCAGGCCGGTCTTGGGGCCATCGGGCTTGTAGGCGGTGTTGACCTCCACGCCACCTCCGAGAATGCGAAAACCTGCCAGCAGTTGGAAGGGCATGGTGATACCAAGCACATTGAGCGTGGGCGCACCGCTCAGGGTCCAAGTGAAGGCCTGACGGCGTGGATCGATGCCGTTGACCGAGTAGCTCTCCATGGAGAAGCTGAGGTTACCGCTAAGGGTGACGGGCTTCTTGAGGTCGACCTTCTGGAGGTCCTGCGCGGATGCGAGCAACGCCATGCC
>JALOLX010000129.1 GCA_025455765.1 Flavobacteriales bacterium
AGCGCGGTCCAGGTGCCCGGCTTTCGCAGCATGGCCAGGAAGAACCCTTCGCCTTGCACGAGATGAGGGTAACTACGCACTCCCGGCGCGCCTTCAAAGCCAGGCACCACAGGAACTTCAGCCGGTAAGGTCAACGGCACGCGTTCGGCCCCTTGGTCGATCAGCGCCGTGATCTGCGATTCGTTCTCGGCTTCCTCCCAGGTGCAGGTGCTGTAGATCAGGGTCCCGCCCGGCCGGAGCAGTTCCCAGGCGGCGGAGGTGAGCTCGCACTGCACTGCGCTGCATTGCCGCACCAGGCCTTCGCTCCATTGCTTCACGGCGTGCGGGTCCTTGCGGAACATGCCTTCACCGGAGCAGGGGGCGTCCACCAGGATCAGGTCGAAGAGCGGCTCGCGGGTGGCACGCGGCCGAAGCCCTCCTCCGATCACCACGTTCGGCTGGCCCCACTTCCACAGGTTCTCCTGCAGGATGGCGCGTCGTGTGCCCTCCGGTTCATTGGCCACGAGCACTGCGGACGGATGCAGCAGGCTGCGCAGGTGCGTGCTCTTGCCACCGGGAGCGGCGCACAGGTCGAGGGCGGCCACACGCTGGCCCATCAGTCCGCTCTGGCGCACGGCCTGTTCCAACAACATGCTGGAAGCCTCCTGCACGTAATAGCAGCCAGCGTGCAACAATGGATCGAAGGTGAAGGCCGGGCGTTCCGTGAGGTAGCGGCCGGTGCTGCACCATGGCACAGCTTCACCGCCAGGATCGAAGCCCTTGGCCGGGTTCACCCGCAAGCTGATGGGGGAGGGCCGGTTGAGCGCCTGTTCCAAGGCCTCCACGTCCACCTGATGGCGTTCGCTCAGGCGCTGGCGTAAGGAAGCAGGTAGCGCCACCACTGGCGTTCCATCGGGAGTGGAGCGCTGGCGGCTCATGGCTTACTGCGCCACGGACGCATCGCGGAGCATCGTCTGGGCGCGATCAGGTCCCAGCGAGACCAGCGTCACCGGCACGCCCACCGCGGCTTCAATGCGGGCGATGTAGCGTTCCAACGCAGCGGGCAGCTGGTCGTTCGCGGTGGAGGCCGGCCATCCTTCCATGGGCTCCAGCACGGGCTCCACGCCACCTGTGATGTCGTAGGGCATGCGCTCGGTGGTACGGCCGTCCACGCGATAAGCGGAGCAGAGCATCACCTGGTCCATACCAGCAAGCACATCCGCCTTCATCATGGCCAGCTCGGTGATGCCGTTGATGGTGACCGCATAGCGCAGGGCGGGAAGGTCCAGCCAGCCGCAACGACGCGCCCGTCCGGTGGTGCTGCCGAACTCATGGCCCACCTGGCGGATCTGCTCGCCGAGCGCATCGTGCAGTTCGGTGGGGAAGGGGCCGCTGCCCACGCGGGTGCAATAGGCCTTGAAGATGCCCACCACCTTGCCGATGCGGTTGGGTGGCACGCCGAGACCGGTGCATGCTCCGGCGGAGATGGTGCTGCTGCTGGTAACGAAGGGATAGGTGCCGAAGTCGATGTCGAGCAAGGTGCCCTGTGCGCCTTCCGCCAGCACGCGCTGACCGCTGCGCAGGGTGTCCTCCAGGAAGTGTTCGCTGTCCACCAGACGCAGTTCGCGGAGGCGCGCCACGGCATCCATCCACTCCTGTTCCATGGCGCGGTGGTCCGGTACGTTCTCGTGGTTGGCGAGCAGGCGCTCATGCTTGCGCACCAGCTGTCCGTAGCGTTCGCCGAGGTCGTTGCGCTCCAGGTCGCCTACGCGGAGGCCGTTGCGGCCTGTCTTGTCCATGTAGGTGGGACCGATGCCCTTGAGGGTGCTGCCGATCTTGCTCTTGCCTTTCTCGGCTTCACTGGCGGCATCCAAGGCACGGTGCGTGGGCAGGATCAGGTGCGCGCGGCGCGAGATGAGCAGGCGGTCACGCACATCCACGCCAGCCGCCTTCAGCCCGTCGATCTCCTTCATCAGCACGATGGGGTCGATGACCACACCGTTGCCCACCAGGTTGAGGGTGCCTTCGCGGAACACGCCGCTGGGGATGGTGTGCAGCACATGCTTGCGCCCCTCGAAGATCAGGGTGTGTCCAGCATTGGGTCCGCCCTGGAAGCGGGCGATCACGGGGTATTCAGGCGCGATGACATCCACCACCTTGCCTTTGCCCTCATCGCCCCACTGGGCGCCGAGGAGCACATCCATCCGGGCGCTCATACCGGCCTCAGGAGGGGATGCGCGTCACCGCTTCATCCACCGTGGGGGTGATGATGAAGACGGTGTCGAGCTTGGTGACGATGAACAGCTGGCGCACGCTGTTGCTCATGCCGGCGATCAGGGTGTCGCCCCCCGCGTTGCGGGTGCGGGTGAGCACGTTGATCAGGATGTTGAGCCCGGTGCTGTTCATGTACTGCAGCTCGCTCATGTCCAGCACCACGTACTTCGCGCCGCCGGCAATGGAGGCATCCAGGGTCTCCATGAGGCGGTCGGCCTGCTGCTGGTCCATCAGGCGTCCCTTCAGGTGGAACACCTTGCTGTTGGCGGCGTCCGAGACGGCGAGGTCAAAGGTGGGTTTGTCGGTCACGTTCATGGGCTGGGCGTTGGTTCTGACAGTCGCTGCAGAGGCCGTGGATGTGGAGGGCGTGGTATTGGACCTGGAAGTGGAGCACCTCGCTCACGGTCTTCCGGATCTGTTGGATGCGGGGGTCGCAGAATTCCTGCACGCGGCCGCACTGTTCGCAAATAAGATGGTCGTGCTGGCGGTTGGCGTGGGCCTTCTCGAAGTGGGCCTTGTCGCTGGCAAAGCGGTGGCGGCGCACCAGTTCGCAGTCCAGCAGCAGTTCCATGGTGTTGTAGAGGGTGGCACGGCTCACGCGGTAGTTCTTCGACTTCATGCGGACATAGAGCCGCTCGATGTCGAAGTGCCCGTCCTGCGCATAGATCTCCCCCAAGATCGCGAAGCGCTCAGGGGTCTTGCGATGCCCGTTGCGTTCGAGGTAATCGGAGAAGATCCGCTGGACATGGTCTTGGGTATCCACCTGCACCATGGTGCAAATGTAAGGGAGGGGGTGGGATGGGAGTTATTGGTCCACCCGCTCCACCATGCGCACGCCCCGCACGCGCCGCAGCTTCTCCATCAGGGAGTTCAAGTGGTCGGTGTCGTGCACGTAGGCCATCACCTTCCCCTCGAAGATGCCATCGTTGCTCTCGAAGCTGATGGCGCGCATGTTCACGTTGTGCTCGTGGCTGATGATGGTGGTGATCTTGTTCACCAGCCCCACATCATCGATGCCGCTGAACTTGATCCCTGCGAGGAATTCCACCGTGTCCTTGCCCTTCCAGCGCGCCTTCACGATGCGGTAGGCGAAATTGCTCATCAATTGCACGGCGTTGGGGCAGTTCACGCGATGGATCTTGATGCCTTCGCTCAGGGTGATGAAGCCGAACACATCATCACCGGCTATGGGGTTGCAGCAGGGGGAAAGGGTGTATTGGATCTGCTGGAGGTCGTCGCCCAGGGAGAGTGCGCCCTGGTGATGCCCGCGGATCTCGGCCACCACTTCCTCCAGCGGTCGCTCATCGGCCTTGGGCTTGTGCTTGGGCAGCACCAGGCGTCCGCTCTTCACCGCCGGTATGCGCAACTGGGCGAGATCGTACTTGCCCCGTGCCACCTGGTAGAACAGGTCGGTGGGTGAGCTGGCTCCGAGGTGCTCCACCAGCACTTTGATGTTGCCCTGGTCCACCTTGGCGCCCCAGCCACGCAACTGGCGCTGCACGGTCTCGCGCCCCACCACGGCCAGCTTCTGCTTTTGCTCGCGTAGGGCCTGCTTGATGCCATGGCGCGCCTTTGCGGTGGCCACGAAGTTGAGCCAGTCCTCCTTGGGCTGTTGCTTGCGGCTGGTGATGATCTCCACCTGGTCGCCGCCCCGCAACGGCTGGCTCAGGGGCACCAGCTTGTGGTTCACCTTGGCGCCGATGCATTGCCGGCCGATCTGGCTGTGGATCTCGAAGGCGAAATCGAGCGCAGTGGCGCCGGCGGGCAGGTTGCGCATCTCGCCCGAAGGCGTGAACACCACGATCTCGTCGCTGAACAGGTCGAGCTTGAAGTCGTTGACGAAGTCGATGGCGTTGGAGCTGGGATCTTCCAGCATCTCGCGGATGCGGTTGAGCCAGTTGTCCAGCGCGGAAGTGGTCTCTTCGCCGTCCTTGTACCGGTAGTGCGCGGCCAGGCCCATCTCGGCGATGTCGTCCATCCGTTTGCTGCGGATCTGCACCTCCACCCAGCGACCGCCCGGGCTCATCACCGTAGTGTGCAGGCTTTCGTAGCCATTGGCCTTCGGCAGGCTGATCCAGTCGCGCAATCGGTCCGGGCTCGGTTGGTAGTAGTCGGTAACGATGCTGTACACCTTCCAGCAATCCGCCTTTTCCAGCTCTGTACGGGTATCGATGATGATGCGGATGGCGAAGATGTCGTACACCTCTTCGAAGGAGACGTGCTTGGTGAGCATCTTGTTGTAGATGCTGTGTACGCTCTTCGGCCGGCCCTTGATCTCGTAGCTGAAGCCTTCGCGGTCCAGCGATTCCCGGATGGGCAGGGTGAATCGGCTGATGAAGCGCTTGCGCACGGCCTCGCCCTTCTTCAGCTTCTGGCTGATCTCCTCATAGATGGTGGGTTCCTTGAACTTCAGGCTGAGGTCCTCCAGTTCGCTCTTGATGCTGTAGAGCCCCAGCCGGTGGGCCATGGGGGCGTAGAGGAAGATGGTCTCACTGGCGATCTTCAGCTGCTTGTCGCGCGCCATGCTGTCCAGGGTGCGCATGTTATGCAGCCGGTCGGCGAGCTTCACCAGGATCACCCGCACATCCTGCGCGAGGGTGAGCAGCACCTTGCGGAAGTTCTCGGCCTGGATGCTGTCCGTATTGAACTGCAGCCCGCTGATCTTCGTGAGCCCGTCGATGATGGTGGCGACGGTGGGCCCGAAGAGGTCCTTTACGTCATCGAGGGTGAGGTCGGTGTCCTCCACCGTATCGTGCAGCAGCGCGGCCACCACGCTGGTGGTACCCAGCCCGATCTCTTCGGCACAGATGCGCGCCACCGCGATGGGGTGGTAGATGTAAGGTTCGCCGGTCTTGCGTCGCTGGTCCTTGTGGGCCTCCACTGCGATGTTGAAGGCCTTGCGGATCATGCGGCTCTCCTCGGCGGTGCGGTGTCCTTTGATGGAGCGCAGCAGACCGCGGTAGCGGCGCAGGATCTCGGCCTTCTCGGCCACGAGGTCGATGCGGTGCTTGGGTGCGGGAGGGGCGGGCTGTTTGTTGGTCCATGTTCAGGGCTGTTCGAGCAATGCCGCTACTTCAGCCTTCAAAATTGGAATATGCCGTTCGTAGATGACGAACAAGTTGTCCACGCTCACATGCTCGTAGTCGTGCGCCAGGATGTTGCGTACCCGGATGATCTTCTTCATATCCGAGAGCGCCAGTTCAGGCTCGTCCCGCTGTATCCGCATCACCGCCTCCCCAATGACGATCAGCAGGCGTTCGGTGATCAGCTGTGCTGCGCGGTCATTTCGGAAGGCGTTGAAGTCCTTTGGGATCGGTGCATAGCGCTCCAACTCCTCAATGGACATCTTGATCCATTCCAAGTGGGTGCGAACCTCAGGCCGCATACAGGTCCACCTTGTGGGTGTTGAGGTCCTGAATGAAGTACTTGTTGCGCAGGGCGCGCTGTTCCACCAGGTCCACTGGTCTGCGGAACAGGTCTTCCAGCTGGTCGTAAAGTGCGAAATAGTGATCGCTGTATTCGTGAGGGTCAGTTGGGATCAGCTCCACCAAGAGATCGATGTCGCTCTCCGGCCCCAAGGCTCCTTTCACGCTCGACCCGAACGCAGATAAACGTGCCACCTTGTGCTGCCTGCACAACGCACGGATCTGCTCCATATAGGGGTCAAAGAATGTCATGCTTCAAAGTTAGCACGACGACGGTCTGTTCTGCAACGCAGCGTATGCACCTCACACCGCCGGCAGCACCTCCCCACGCACTTCGCCGAAGCCGATGCGCACACCCTCCTTGGCACAGTGCCCGCGCATCACCAACGTGTCCCCGTCCTGTAGGAATTTCCGCTCAGTGCCATCGTGCAGTGTGAGGGGCTTGGTGCCCTTCCAGGTGAGCTCCAGGAGGCTGCCATAGCT
>JALOLX010000130.1 GCA_025455765.1 Flavobacteriales bacterium
TCCTCCCGGGCTTTGATGATGTCCTTGATCTTGTCCTGCAAGGCCGACTCATCCAGCTGTGCCAAGCCCTGCAGGCTGTCCTCCCGGGCAATGATCTCCAGTTGCTCCACCAGATCGCTCAGCACGTCCGCCCGGGTGTTCACCTCTTCGAAGCGCACGTGGTCCTCGGCCAACAGGGTGCGGGTGCTGTCGTAGTACTTCTGGGCCCGGGCATAGATGCGGTCGTCGAAGCTCAGATCGGCCAGCTTCAGGAAGGTCTTGGCCTTCTGCTTGGTGTCGGTGGTGCTCACCTTGGCGCTGGTCTCCAGGTGCGCGATCGCCTCCTCCTTCTTGCGCTCCTTCAGGTCCAGGTCGGCCAGCGCATAATGGATCATGTCGAAGTGGTCCACGTGCTTCTCATCGCGCAGCATGCGGTTGAGCTTCTGCCGCAGCCCCTTGCTGTCGCCCTTGTTGAAAGCCAGCGCCTGGAAGATCTGGGCGTGGAAGGCCATTTCATAGGGTGGGCTCATGCGGATCACCTTGCCGAACTGGGTGATGGCCTTCTCTTCGAAGCCCTTCTGCTGATAGAGTTGTGCGAGGATGAAGGCCCAACGCGTCCGCTTTTCCCGGTCCTTGGTCACCTCCACGGCCCGCTCCAGGTGAACGATCGCATCGTCCACCTTGCCCCGACGCAGTTCCAGATCGGCCTGCACCGCGCTCAAGGATCCGTGGTCGAAGTCCTTGGGCAGCTTCTTTTCGTCCCGGATCTGGTCCAACGCGCTCTGGGCCTTGGCGAACTGGTCCAGCTCCATGGCCGTGCGGGCCTGCCATTCGAGGGCCTGGAGCCTGCGGTCACCGTCCTTGAAACGGCGGCTGATGTAGGTGAACCCGCGCTCGGCCTCGTAGAAGTTCTTCTTGTAGAAGTTGCTCCGGGCGATCACGAACCAAGCATCGTCGATCCACCGGTTGCGCTCCTTGCCCTCGATGTCCATGCTGTGCCGCTCGATGACCAGGGAGCACTTGTCGATGCACTTCTCCAGATCGGGTACGGCATTGCGCGACTGTTCTTCGGTTCCATAGATGAACACGGGCAGCACCACGTCGTAGTTGTCCACATGGGCGGTCTCCATGCCGGCCACCACTTCCTTGAGCTTCTCGTTGGCATTGAACCAGCCGTTGTCACGCGAGGTGAGGCGGTGGTAGGTGCGATTGAGGAAGGCGTCCTTCTTGGTGCTGCAGCCCACGCCGATCAGGACCAATGCCAACGGCAGGGCCCAGCGGAGCGGGGAGGTGCGGAAGGGGCGCATGGACGTCGATGCCATAACTGCGAACGGGCGAAGATATTTCATTGGCGCAGGATGATCGGCAAGTGCATCGTTGGTTGCTGCAGCTTCGCCACCTTTGTACGGCATGGCCATCCCCCCGCAGTCCGCCAAAGCCCCCCCCAAGGGCCGCCTCAAGCGCTTCATGCGCAAGCTGCGCAGCAAGTACCGGCTGGTGCTCATCGACGACCGCACCTTCGAGGAGCGCTTCAGTGTGCGCCTCAATCGCCTCAACGTGCTCATCCTGGCCTTCCTGGCCTTCACCCTGCACGGCCTGCTGGTCACCGCCCTCATCGTGTTCACCCCGCTGAAGCGCTACATCCCCGGCTATTCCGACCAGGAGACCAAGCGCAATGCCTACCGCAGCACCCTATTGGCCGACTCCCTTGAGCAGCGCGTGCGCGATCAGGAGCACTACCTGGCCAACCTGCAACGCGTGCTCAATGGCCAGCTGGCGGCCGACAGCGCCAACCTCTTCACCCCGGTGGCCAGCGAACCCTCGGCCGCCGACCTGCGACCGGGTGGCCCCGACAGCCTGTTGCGCGACCGTATTGCCCGTGAGGAGGCTTACGATGTGGTGACCGGCAGCGGCAATGAAGGCGCGCGCGACCTCGCCGGCATGATCCTCTTCCCCCCGCTGCGCGGCATGGTCACCGCCCGCCACGACCGCGCCAAAGGGCACTTTGGGGTGGATGTGGTGGCCAAGGCCGATGCCGCTGTGAAGGCCTGTTTGGAAGGTACGGTGCTGGCCGCCGCTTGGACCACGGACGCGGGCCATGTGCTCTACATCCAGCACCGCAACGACCTGGTGAGCGTGTACAAGCACAACAGCGTGCTGCTGCGGAAGACCGGCGACAAGGTGCGGGCAGGGGAGGCCATCGCCATCGTGGGCGACAGCGGCGAACTGTCCAGCGGGCCCCACCTGCACTTCGAGCTCTGGCAAAAGGGCGAACCCATCGACCCACAGGCCTACATCGTCTTCGAATGAGCCTGAAGAGCGCTATCGCCAAGCCCTACGCCCGCTACGTGACCGACGGGGTGATGCGCCGCGCGCTGGATCCGGTGGCCACCCAGCAGGCCGTGCTGGCTGAGCTGGTGCGTTTCGGGGGCGATACCGCCTTCGGGCGCGAACACCGCCTGCACGATGTGCGCAGCCATGCCGACCTGGTGCAGGCCGTGCCCCTGCGCGACTACGAAGGCTTCAAGCCCTACGTGGACCGCATCCTCTTCGGCGAGGACGATGTGCTGTGGCCCGGAAAGCCCCTCTACTTCTGCAAGACCAGCGGCACCACCAGCGGCGCCAAGTACATCCCCATCACCCCGGAGAGCCTGCCCAACCACATCGGCAGCGCGCGGCGTGCCCTGCTCGCCTACATCGCCCACAGCGGCCGCGCCGACTTCGTGGACGGCAAGATGATCTTCCTCCAAGGCAGTCCGGTGCTCGACCGCTCGCGGCGCATCCCCACCGGACGTCTCAGCGGCATAGTGGCCAACCACGTGCCGGCCTATCTGCTCCGGAACCGCATGCCCAGCTTCGCCACCAACAGCATCACCGACTGGGAGACCAAGGTGGAGGCCATCGTGGGCGAGACCAGGCAGGCCGACATGCGGCTGATCAGCGGCATTCCCGCTTGGGTCCAGATGTACTTCGAGCGGCTCCTGTCGCGCACCGGCAAGTCCACCGTGAAGGACGTATTCCCGAACTTCTCGCTGTTCGTGTACGGCGGTGTCAACTACGCGCCCTATCGCAGCCGCATGGAGGCGCTCATCGGCGGCAGCGTGCCCAGCGTGGAGCTCTTCCCGGCCAGCGAAGGCTTCATCGCCTACCAGGACAAGGACAACGACGAGGGCCTGCTGCTGGTGGTGGACAACGGCATCTACTTCGGCTTCATCCCCATGCAGGGCAGTGATCGACGCCCACGCTCCATCGCCGAGGTGGAGCTGAACACCCAGTACGCGCTGGTGCTCTACACCAACGCCGGGCTGTGGGGCTATGAGATCGGCGACACGGTGAAGTTCACCTCATTGAGCCCGCCGCGCATCAAGGTCACCGGCCGCACCAAGCACTTCACCAGCGCCTTTGGCGAGCACGTCATCGCCGAGGAGGTGGAAGGGGCGTTGAACGATGCCATCGGTGCGGTTCCGTGTGAGGTGGCCGAGTTCACCGTAGCGCCACAGACCGCTCCCGGGGAAGGTCTGCCGTACCACGAGTGGTTCATCGAGTTCGCCGCTCCCCCGGCGGACATGGCCCGCTTCGCCGCTGCGATGGACGAAGCCTTGCAGAAGCGCAACCCTTACTACAAGGACCTCATCGCGGGCAAGGTGCTGCGTCCCTTGGTGATCACGGCAGTGGCGCGGGGCGGCTTTGCGGCGTGGATGAAGGCGCGCGGCATGAACGACGCCCAGAGCAAGATGCCTCGGTTGGCCAACGACCGGCGGTATGTGGAGGGCTTGGGGTGACCGCTCCCCCAGCCAAGTGGACCGCTCGTCGGGTGGAGATGTGCTGGCTGGCGCGATATCCGCATTTTGGTGGGCACTCCCGGACCACCATGCGCAACACCTACGCGATCGTTCTGCTGCTCTCCATCACCTCGATCCACGCCCAGTGGACCCAGTTGGTGCATCCCACCATCGAGCGTGGGGACGACCTGTACTTCCTGAACGCGGATACGGGCTGGGTGGCGGGCGGTGGCTCGGGCCGCATCCTGCGCACCTATGACGGTGGTGACTTCTGGTGGATCGTGGCGGACTTCGGCGATAACTACCTGCGGAGCATTGAGTTCCTCGATGCGCAGGTGGGCTTCTGCGGCTCGCTGGACGGGCAGTTGTACCGCACCACCGATGGCGGCACCACCTGGACCGACATCATGCCGCAGCTGACGCAACAGGTGCCCGGTGCCTGTGGTCTGGCGCGCGCCGATGCCAGCACCATCTACGGCACCGGCGTCTTCTTCGGGCCGGCCTACGTCATCAAGAGCAGCGACGCCGGGCTCACCTGGCAGCACTTCGACCTCTCTGCGCAGGCTTGGTGCCTCATCGATGTGCTGTTCCTCAATGCGGACACCGGTTTCGTAGTGGGCGGGGCACAGAACTCCACCTTGGGGGCGTCCATCTTCCGCACCATAGATGGCGGACTCACATGGACACAGGTCTTTACCACCGGAGCTGGTAACGAATGGTTCTGGAAGATCCAGTCGCCCGATGGTCAGCACCTGTTCGCCTCCATCGAGACCGGCTATCAAAGCCGTCCGCGCATCGCCCGCTCCAACGATGCAGGCCTCACCTGGACACTCGATACCCTGGCCAACGGCTTTGGACGCCTGCAGGGCGTGGGCTTCCTGGACCCCCAGCGCGGCTGGGCGGGCGACAATGTGTTGTTCTCCACCACGAACGGTGGTGAGAGTTGGAGCAGCTCCTTCCAACTGCCCGGCTTCAACCGCTTCCACAAGGTGAACGACCAACTGGCCTTCGCCGGTGGCTATGGACTGTTCCGCTACGGCCCCCTCAACACCGGTCTTCCACAGCCAGCGCCGGTTGCCGAGGTGCGGGACCGCCTCACGGCCACACCGCTCGATGCCAGCACCCTGCGCATCGATGTGGACCTTCACAACAGCGGCTACAGCGGCATCCGGATCCATGGCACTTTGGGGGCCGTGGTGAAGGAGGTCAACAACGGCCGCTTATCCCCTGGGCCGCACAGCTTCACCGTTGACATCTCGGACCTGGCGTCGGGCACCTACCACGCTTCACTCTACACCAACCTGGGCTTTGTTTCGCAGCCCGTGGTGAAGCCCTGATCACCCCACCCGCACCACCAGGTCGGCGCCCTCCACCGCAGCGGGAAAGCGCTTCAACCCGCTCTTGCTTGGACCTTTGGTCACCTGGCCCTCCAGGTCGAAGGTGCTGCCGTGCCAGCCGCACTTCAGGCCCTCGCCATCGGTGAAGTTCACCGGGCCGTTCTTGTGC
>JALOLX010000007.1 GCA_025455765.1 Flavobacteriales bacterium
GCGGCCGTGCACCTGGTTGGGCTTGTACAGCTTGTCGTCCAGCTGCCACTCCTTCAGGATGCCCTTGATCACGCTGCGGCTGTCGTCCGTGTCGTAGATGGTGAAGTCCTTCGGATAGCCCAGCTTGTCCGCTTCGGCACGGAGGATGCGGCTGAAGATGCTGTGGAAGGTGCCCATCCACAGGCCGGCAGCCTCGCTGCGCCCCACGATGCCAGCGATGCGTTCCTTCATCTCCTTGGCCGCCTTGTTGGTGAAGGTGAGGGCCAGGATGCGGTAGGGGTCCACGCCCTTGGCGGCCATCAGATGCGCAATACGAACGGTGAGCACCTTGGTCTTGCCGCTACCGGCGCCGGCGATCACCATGGTGGGTCCGTCGGTGTGCTCGGCCGCTGCACGTTGGGCAGGATTCAGGCCATCCAAGTACTTCATGGGGACGCCAAAGGTAGCCGCAAGAGCGGCCTTCAGTTGGGCAAGAGTTATCCACCGGCTTCGTCTTCACGGGGTGTTCGGCACAGCGCCCGGGTCAGCCTGTGGCACCACTTCCACAACAGGCCTCAGCGTCTTCACCATAGGTTGGTGAACGAAGCGCTGCTGAAGGTACTAGAAGCCATCTCAAAGTGATCCTTCGGGCTGCGCCGGGGCCTTTTCCTGCCATCCATCGTTGCGCAACCCTTACAGAGCGTCCAGCTATGCGCGGGTTTTGCGCCTCGGCTGGCCGGAAAGATCCTCCGGCTCACTACCAAAAACCAATTTGAGATGGCTTCTAAGGGGCGATCATCCAGCGTGCGGTGGCGCGCTCGGTGGGCGTGCTCAGCACGACGAAGTAGCTGCCCGATGCAATTCCGCTCAGCGGTAGGTAAGCCCTGCCGCGTGCACCGGAAAGGGAGAATTCCCGCAGCAGCCGTCCATCCGCATTGTGGACGCTCGCTCGGCTGGCTTCAACGGCAGTGGGCCACTGCAGCTCCAACCCTGCCGCACCGACCGAAACGGTCAGTGCAAGCGGTCCATCCGCTTCGGCCACCTCCGTGGGAAGGTCTTCGCCGCACGGTCCGTCCACTTCATAAAGGTTGTTGAGGCTCCAACTACCGCGTTGGCCGTTAAGGAAGATGCCATCGTGGATGTAAGTGCATGCTGTACCCGGTAGCTCGGGCCGTACGATCACACCCAGGTGATCGTCACCCTCCGGCGTCAGGTTCTCGCTTGCGCGGGCCACGTAGATCCGCCCGTCCGGCCCCAGGCGCATGGAGGCGAAGCCGCCCACGGTGGGGGAGAAGATGGCCGTGCGCGATGCTTGTATGGCGGCTGCATCACCTGCGTTCAGATCGAACTGGAAGAGGTCGGCGTCGAAGAAGATGCCATACTGGCTGGTGTCACGGGCCGAAACGTAGAGCTTGCTGCCGCCGGGAGAGAAGCACACGCCATATCCTCCCTTGCCCAGGAACAACGGGATGGCATTGCTGATGATCCCGGTTGCTGCATCAAAGTCGAAGACCGCGGTCCTTCCATTGTAGAAGGTGGTCAGGGCAAGCCGATCGCCCTTGGGCGAAGCCTTCAAGTGGCCGATGGCGTCGAAGTTGGAACCATCAGGGGTGCCTGGTTGTGGCGTATCGATGATGGGCCCGATGGCTTGCAATAACGGCGTATCGGAGACCCCGTCAGCGGTAATGGCATACACAAAGAACTCATCCGTACCGAACACATGACCGATCAACCAGAAGTCGATCCCGTTGCTGTGGCGCACGGCTGTAAGCAGTTCGCAATTGGGTGGCGGGCGCACGGGAATGAACTTGTCCACCACCGCACCGCGTCCGAAGTCCAGCGACATGTCCACGATGGCCATGTTCAATCCGTTCGCATCGGGATAGTCCGTGTTCAAGACCAGTCCGCCCTGCACATCGGGGGTGAAGACATAGTACAGCGTGGAGGAACCGGGCTTTGGTACGATGACGTTCTGCGCCATGCTGTTCATCAAGCCGGACGGCTCGCCGTTCACCATCACGGTGTGGTCGGCGTTCATGATGGCCAAGCCCGTCGTGTAGAAGAGCAGCTCTCCGGTCACCGGGTCGCTGATGGTGCAGGCGCCTTCGAAGGTTGCTGCTCCCAAGCCATCCTCCACCACGGTCGGTGGACAGGTGCTGAAGTCGAGCCCCACGCCCTCAGGACCGAAGTACCAGCGGTGCGCTTCCCGTTGCGCACACACGGTCGCCATGTGAGGCAGGAACAGCAGCAGGAGCAGTGCGCGCATGTGAAGAAGACACGCAAAGGTGATGATCTGTTCCTGTGCGGGGATGAGCGGTTGGGTTGGCCGGGAGACTACGAAGCCCTGTACACGGCCGTCCGTACCTCCCCGCTCTTCACCAAGCGCCCAGTGACAGAGGCCTCCATCAGGTCGCGTGTAGCGGTCGCCGTGCTCAGTTCGGGGTAGAAGGAAAGATAGTCCTTGCGGCGGAAGGCACGGTCGCCCCAGCGTTGCAGGAACAGCACCACCCGATCGCTGGGGCCGCGCACGGGATCGGGCTTGTCCAGCACTTCGGCCAGTGCTTCGTCGATGCGCTCCAGCAGGTAGTTGATGAAGCCACCGCAGTCGCCGCGCCGGTCGGCATATTCCAAAGCGGCATGGTAGGCGGGTTCGGCCCGGTGGATGAAGGCCTCGAAGGGTAGGTAGGCGAACACGGGCCACAGCCGCATGAGCATGCTGCGCTGCCACAACCGTGCAAGACGCCCATTGCCGGCGGTGAACGGGCGCAGGTAGATGAGGCCGAAGTGCAGCACGCAACTGGTGATCAAGGGCGGAAAGTCATCCTCTTCGGCATAGCGCAGAAGGTCCTGCACCACGGCGGGCAGGTCCTGGGCGCTGGCCACGCGCAGGGGTTCCGGGTCGCCGTAGAGCACGTCCATGGGTCCGGTGCGGAAATGTCCGGCGTCCATGGCGAGGCCGTGCATCAGCAGTCCATGAGCCTGGCGGAGGTCGTGCGCAGTGAAGGGGTCCAGCTCGGGCAGGTGGTCCAGGGTGCGGTGGGTGTTCACCACCTCCTGCTCGGCCGGGCCGCTGGCGCTGGCGGGGCGGTCCATGAGGCGGGCCACGGGCAGGTGATCGAGCATGCCGCCTTCAATGGCCATGTTGGCGTGAACGGCGCTTACCCGGTACGCGGTGGCGAGTTCGGGGGGGCTGTGCTGCAGGTGGCGGGCATGGATCTCACCCAGGCGATGGTGGATGGTGGCCACCAGGTTCAACATCCGTGGGTCGATGGAGTAGTAGGTGATGGTCCCGAGGTCCATTATCGGATCAAATGATCTGAACAAAGATAGGGATCGGGAACGGATCGAGGGTGATCGGAAGGGCTGTAGAGCCGATGTCAAAGGGGTGGTGGGGTGGTAGGGGTGCTTGTGTAAAGGCTTGATCATCAGGGGCCGGATGATCGAGCGGAGGCTGGGGATGATCGGATCGAAGGGCGATCATGGGGTGGGGGTGGAGGATTTTTCATCCCCCGGGGATCGTTGATAAGGTGGATCTCCCTACCTTCGCAGCCCGTTTTCGCCAAGGAGTGTGCGGAAACACCTGAAAGCCAAGAGATAGGAGCTCATGCCAACGATCCAACAGCTCATCCGTAAGGGCCGCGAGAACCCTGAGTACAAGAGCAAATCCGTTGCCCTTACCCGCTGCCCGCAGCGTCGTGGGGTGTGCACCAAGGTGTATACCACCACCCCGAAGAAGCCGAACTCGGCACTTCGCAAGGTGGCCAAGGTGCGCCTGGTGAACGGTTACGAAGTGATCGCCTACATCGGCGGTGAAGGACACAACCTGCAAGAGCACAGCATCGTGCTGGTGCGCGGCGGTCGTGTGAAGGACCTGCCCGGTGTGAAGTACCACATCGTGCGTGGGGTGCTCGACACCTCGGGTGTGGAGGGCCGCAACCAGCGCCGCAGCAAGTACGGCACCAAGCGTCCGAAACCCGGAGCAGCTCCCGCCAAGAAGAAGTAGTTCTCCTCGTAGTTCGAACAGACCGCAGAAGGAACTAAGCCATGCGTAAGAAGACCGTAAAGCACACCATCCTGCCGGACCCCAAGTTCGGTGATGTGCACGTGACCAAGTTCGTGAACAACCTGATGTACGACGGCAAGAAGAGCAAGTCGTTCGACATCTTCTACAATGCCATCGACATCGTTGCCGAGAAAAGCGGTGAGGACGGTCTGGAGGTGTTCCGCAAGGCCCTGCAGAACGTGACCCCGCAAGTGGAGGTGCGCACCCGCCGCGTAGGTGGTGCCAACTTCCAGATCCCGCAATCGGTGCGTGAGGAGCGCAAGCGCAGCCTGGCCATGAAGTGGCTCATCGGCTACGCCCGTGGTCGCAACGAGCGCAGCATGGCGGTGAAGCTGGCCAACGAGATCCTCGCCGCCAGCAAGGAGGAAGGTGCAGCCTTCAAGAAGAAGGAGGAAGTGCACAAGATGGCGGAAGCGAACAAGGCGTTCAGCCACTTCCGCTTCTGATAACGACCGTAAGGAGCAACAGAACCCATGGCCAAGAGGGACCTCAAATACACGCGCAACATCGGCATCATGGCGCACATCGATGCCGGTAAGACGACCACGTCCGAGCGCATCCTGTACTACACCGGCCTTGTACACAAGATCGGTGAGGTGCACGACGGTGCGGCCACCATGGACTGGATGGAGCAGGAGCAGGAGCGGGGGATCACCATCACCAGCGCCGCCACCACCACCAGCTGGAACTACCGCAACGAGAAGTACAAGATCAACCTGATCGACACCCCGGGTCACGTGGACTTCACCGTAGAGGTGGAGCGCAGCCTGCGCGTGCTCGACGGTGCGGTCGCTCTGTTCTGCGCCGTGGGTGGCGTGGAGCCCCAGAGCGAGACCGTTTGGCGCCAGGCCAACAAGTACAAGGTGCCCCGCATCGGCTTCGTCAACAAGATGGACCGCAGTGGCGCCGACTTCTTCAACGTGGTGAAGCAGATCCGCGAGCGTCTGGGTGCCAACCCCGTTCCGCTGCAAGTGCCCATCGGCGCCGAAGCCGACTTCAAGGGTGTGGTCGACCTGATCAACAACCGCGGCATGGTGTGGAACGAGGCCGACCAGGGCATGACCTGGAACGAGGTCGCGATCCCCGAGGACCTGAAGGAGACCGTGGAGGAGTGGCGGGGCAAGCTCATCGAGGCCGTTGCAGAGAGCGACGACAGCCTGATGGAGAAGTACTTCGCTGATCCCAACAGCTTGACGGAGGCGGAGATCATGAACGCCATCCGCAAGAGCACGATCAGCATGAGCATCACGCCGATCCTGTGCGGCAGCGCCTTCAAGAACAAGGGCGTGCAGACCATGCTCCGTCCGGATGCCAGCGAGCCCATGGCCAGCCTGGCGTTCAAGATCGCCACGGACCCCTACGTGGGACGTCTGGCCTTCTTCCGCTGCTACAGCGGTGCGGTGCCTGCAGGTAGCTACGTGCGCAACATGCGTACCGGCAACAAGGAGCGCATCAGCCGCATCTTCCAGATGCACTCCAACAAGCAGAACCCTGTGGAGGTCATCGAAGCAGGCGATATCGGCGCTGCGGTGGGCTTCAAGGACATCCGCACTGGCGACACGCTGTGCGATGAGAACAAGCCCATCGTGCTGGAGAGCATGAGCTTCCCCGAGCCGGTGATCGGCATCGCTGTGGAGCCCAAGACCCAGGCCGACCTGGACAAGATGGGTGCCGCCCTCGCCAAGCTGGCCGAGGAGGACCCCACCTTCAAGGTGAACACCGACGAAGAGACCGGCCAGACCGTGATCAGCGGAATGGGCGAACTGCACCTGGAGATCCTCGTGGACCGCATGAAGCGCGAGTTCAAGGTGGAATGCAACCAGGGCGCTCCGCAGGTGAAGTACAAGGAGGCCATCACCGGCACCGTGGAACACCGCGAAGTGTACAAGAAGCAGACCGGTGGTCGCGGTAAGTTCGCCGACATCCACGTGCGCATCGAGCCTCAGACCGATCCCGAAAAGACCGGCCTGGAGTTCATCGACGAGATCAAGGGTGGTTCAATCCCCAAGGAATTCATCCAGCCGGTTGCCAAGGGCTTCGAAGCTTCGTTGAAGAACGGTGTGCTGGCCGGTTACCCGATGGAGAGCCTGAAGGTGACCCTGTACGACGGATCGTTCCACAACGTGGACTCCGACGCACTGAGCTTCGAGATCTGCGCGAAGAGCGCCTTCCGCGCCGCATTGCCCAAGTGCAAGCCGGTGCTGATGGAGCCGATCATGAAGATCGAAGTGATCACGCCTGAAGAGAACATGGGTGACATCGTGGGTGACCTCAACCGTCGCCGCGGTACCATCCAGGGCATGGAGGACCGCTCCGGTGCCAAAGCCATCAAAGGCACGGTGCCACTGAGCGAGATGTTCGGCTATGTCACCAGCCTGCGTACCATGAGCTCTGGCCGCGCCAGCAGCACGATGGAGTTCAGCCATTACGACCCCGCACCAAACAACGTGACCGAAGCCGTTCTGGCCAAGGCGCGTGGAAAAGTATCAGCCTAACGCCAACAGCGATGACCCAGAAGATCCGCATCAAACTGCGGTCTTACGATCACAACCTCGTCGACAAGAGCGCCGAGAAGATCGTAAAGACGGTGAAGAGCACGGGCGCCGTGGTAAGTGGACCGGTCCCCCTGCCCACCCACAAGCGCATATTCACCGTGCTCCGCTCTCCGCACGTGAACAAGAAGGCCCGCGAGCAGTTCGAGCTCTGCAGCTACAAGCGCATGATGGACATCTACAGCTCGTCCTCCAAGACGATCGATGCCCTGATGAAGCTGGAACTCCCCAGCGGCGTGGACGTGGAGATCAAAGTCTGACCGATAACACGACACAGCCATGAGCGGATTGATCGGAAAGAAGATCGGCATGACCAGCCTGTTCGATACGGACGGGACCCTGGTGGCCTGCACGGTGATCGAAGCGGAGCCCAATGTGGTGACCCAGCTGAAGACCGTGGAAAAGGACGGCTACGAAGCGGTGCAGTTGGCCGCCGGTGAGCGTCGCGTAAAGAACACCCCTGCGGCTGCCGCAGGTCACTACAAGAAGGCCGGCACCACCCCCAAGGTGATGGCCCACGAGTTCAAGGAGTTCGAGCAGGCCATGAAGCTCGGTGAGACGATCGGTGTTGACCTCTTCGAAGAGGGCAGCTTCGTGACGGTTACCGGCCATAGCAAGGGCAAGGGCTTCCAAGGCGTGGTGAAGCGTCACGGCTTCAGCGGTGTGGGTGAAGCCACCCACGGTCAGCACGACCGTAGCCGCGCCCCCGGTTCGCTGGGCGGCAGCTCCTATCCCAGCCGTGTGTTCAAAGGCCTGCGTATGGCCGGTCGCACGGGTGGCAACAAAGTGACCACCGAGAACCTCAAGGTGGTGAAGGTGGACAGTGGCAAGAACCTGTTGCTGTTGCGCGGTACCGTTCCCGGTGCCAAGGGCAGCTACGTGATCATCTGGAAGTAAGATGGAACTGGAGATCTACGGAAAGGACGGCAAGTCCACCGGCAAAAAGGCCAAGCTGAACGACGCGGTGTTCGCGATCGAGAAGCCGAACGACCACGCCATCTGGCTGGATGTGAAACAGCACCTGGCCAACAAGCGCCAGGGCACCGCGAAGACCCTCGAGAAGAGCGAGGTCTCCGGCTCCACCCGCAAACTGCACCGCCAGAAGGGCACCGGTGGCAGCCGTAAAGGCTCCATCAAGAGCCCGCTGTTCAAGGGCGGAGCGCGTGTGTTCGGTCCCCAGCCGCGCGACTACCACTTCAAGCTGAACAAGAAGGTGAAGGACCTGGCCCGCCGCAGCGCCCTGACCTACAAGGTGAAGGACGGTGCCGTGAAGGTGCTGGACGAGGTGAGCATGAAGGCTCCCCGCACCAAGGAGTTCGCCGCGTTGCTAAGCGCCTTCGAGCTGGGCAGCCGCCGCAGCCTGGTGGTGGTGCCGAGCAAGGACGACAACGTGCTGCTGAGCGTGCGCAACATCCGCTGTGCGCGGGTGGTGGTGGCCAGTGAAGTGAGCACCTACGACATCATGAACGCCCATGGCGTGCTGATCGTGAAGGACGCGATCGCCGCCCTGGAGAACACCCTGAGCAAGTAAGCCATGAGCCAGATCATCATCCGTCCGATCATCACTGAGAAGATGACGGCCCAGGGCGAGAAGGAAGGCCGCTACGGCTTCGTTGTCGCCAAGACGAGCAACAAGGTGCAGATCAAGCAGGCAGTGGAGAAGGAGTACAGCGTCACCGTCACCGGTGTGCGTACCATGATCTGCCGCGGCAAGACCCGCACGCGTTACACCAAGACGAACATCCTGAAAGGACGCACCCCGAGCTTCAAGAAGGCCATCGTGACGGTGAAGAGCGGTGAAGTGATTGACCTCTACAGCAGCATCTAAGCCATGGGCATCCGCAAACTCAATCCCGTCACCCCGGGTACCCGTCACCGGGTCATCACCGACTTCGATGGGGTGTCGACCAACCAGCCGCTGAAGTCGCTGACCAGCGGAACCACCAAGAGCGGTGGTCGTAACAACCAGGGCAAAATGACCATGCGCTACATCGGCGGTGGTCACAAGCAGCGCTACCGTGTCATCGACACCAAGCGTGAAAAGTTCGGCATCCCTGCGGTGGTGAAGACCATCGAGTACGATCCGAACCGGAGCGCGCGCATCGCCCTGTTGAACTACGCCGACGGTGAAAAGCGCTACATCCTGGCCCCCAACGGGCTTCAGGTGGGCCAGACCATCCTCAGCGGCCGCAGCGGTGTGGCTCCCGAAGTGGGCAACACCCTTCCGCTGAGCGAGATCCCCGTGGGTACCATCATCCACAACATCGAACTGCAGCCTGGTCAGGGTGGCAGCATCGCCCGCAGCGCCGGCACCTTCGCGCAGCTCAGCGCCCGTGAAGGCCGCTACGCCACGGTGAAGATGCCGAGCGGCGAGGTGCGCATGATCCTGGTGACCTGCCTGGCCACCGTGGGTACCGTGGGCAACGCCGAGCACATGCTCCAGAAGAGCGGTAAGGCCGGTCGCAGCCGCTGGCAGGGCCGTCGCCCCCGCACCCGTGCGGTGGCCATGAACCCGGTCGATCACCCAATGGGTGGTGGTGAAGGTCGCGCAAGCGGCGGACACCCACGCAGCCGCAAGGGCCTGCTGGCGAAGGGCAAGAAGACCCGCGCACCGAAGAACCGGTCCAACAAGTTCATCATCGAACGCATCAACGCCAAGAAGGGCGCCTGATATCCGCATAGCACATGAGCCGTTCACTCAAGAAACCGCCGTTCATTCACTACAAGCTCGCCAAGCGTGTGGGTGATGCGCATACCTCGGGCAAGAAGACCGTGATCAAGACCTGGTCGCGTGCAAGCACCATCAGCCCTGACTTCGTAGGCCTGACGATCGCCGTACACAACGGCAACAAGTTCATCCCGGTCTATGTGACCGAGAACATGGTGGGGCACAAGCTGGGCGAATTCGCTCCGACCCGTACCTACCGCGGCCACTCTGGTAACAAGAAGAACTAAGCACGACCATGGGACAGCGTAAGAAACTCGCAGCGGACGCCCGCAAGGAGGCCATGAAGACGGTGGCCATCGCGAAGCTGCAAAACGTGCCGACCTCTCCGCGCCGCATGCGCCAGGTGGCCGATCTGATCCGTGGTGAGAAGGTGGAAAAGGCGCTGGGCATCCTGCGCTTCAGCACCCGCCACAGCAGCCGCGACCTGGAGAAGCTGCTGATGAGCGCCGTGGCCAACTGGGAAGCCAAGAACGAAGGTCGCAAGGCCGACGAGGCGGACCTGGTGGTGAAGAGCGTGCAGGTGAACGAAGGCCGCAGCCTGAAGCGCATGCTTCCTGCTCCGCAAGGCCGCGCCTACCGCATGCGCAAGCGCAGCAACCACGTGAGCCTCATCGTCGATACCGCCAACTAAGAGCCAAGAGACAGACCCCCATGGGACAGAAAGTACATCCGATCGGTTACCGCCTTGGCTTCGTCAAGGGTTGGGACAGCAACTGGTACGGCGGCAAGAACTACACCGAGAAGTTGGTGGAGGATGAGCAGATCCGCGCGTACCTCATGGCCCGCCTGAAGAAGGCGAGCGTGAGCCGGATCATCATCGAGCGCACCTTGAAGCTGGTGACCGTCACCATCAACACCGCCCGCCCCGGCGTGATCATCGGCAAGGGCGGCGCCGAGGTGGACAAGCTGCGCGAGGAGCTCAAGAAGCTCACGGGCAAGGACGTGCAGATCAACATCTTCGAGATCAAGCGTCCTGAACTGGATGCCCGCCTGGTGGCCGACAGCATCGCCCGCCAGCTCGAAGGCCGCATCAGCTTCCGTCGCGCCATGAAGATGGCCGTGGCCAGCAGCATGCGCATGGGTGCCGAAGGCATCAAGCTCACGGTGAGCGGTCGCGTGAACGGCGCTGAGATCGCCCGCACCGAGAGCTACCGCGAGGGCCGCGTGCCCCTGCACACCCTGCGTGCGGACATCGATTTCGCCATCACCGAGGCGCACACCAAGATGGGCCGCATCGGCATCAAGTGCTGGATCATGCGCGGAGAGGTGTATGGCAAGAAGGACCTGAGCCCCAACCAGGGCCAGCTGAAGACCGCGGGTGGCCCAGGTGGCCGTCCGATGGGCGATCGCCCCGAGCGTCGTGGCAATGACCGCCGCGGCCCTGGAGGTGACCGTCGTGGTCCTGGAGGAGGCGATCGCCGCGGTGGTGGTCGTGGTGGTAACCGCAGTAACAACTAAGAGCCATGTTGCAACCGAAGCGTAGCAAGCGCCGCAATATGCACAAGGGCCGCATGAAAGGCGTGGCCCAGCGCGGACATCGAGTATCGTTGGGATCCTTCGGCCTCAAGGCGATGGATAGCGTATGGCTCACCAGCCGTCAGATCGAAGCAGCCCGTGTGGCGTTGACCCGCTACATGAAGCGTGAAGGTCAGGTGTGGATCAAGATCTTCCCGGACAAGCCCGTGACCAGCAAGCCGGCCGAGGTGCGTATGGGTAAGGGTAAGGGTTCGCTGGACCATTGGGTGGCGGTATGCCATGCCGGCCGGATCATCTTCGAGGTGGACGGTGTACCAACGGCCACGGCCAAAGAGGCCCTGCGCCTGGCCGCCCAGAAACTGCCGATCAAGACCAAGTTCGTGACCCGCGAGGACTACGAAGGCCAATAAGAGGGAGCCATGAAAAAGAAAGGAACCGAACTGAAGGACCTGACGGTGCCCGAGCTGCAGGACAAGCTGCAGGAAGAGCGCTCGGCATTGACCAAGCTGCGCTTCAACCACACGGTTAGCCCCGTTGAAAGTCCGATCCAACTGCGGGTGAAGCGCAAGGAAGTGGCCCGCATCCTGACCGAGCTTCGCAAGCGCGAGCTCACCAATACGAAGAGCAAATGAGCACGACCGCGACCCCGGTGGAACGCAACCTGCGCAAAGAGCGTGTGGGAGTGGTGACCAGCGACAAGATGAACAAGAGCGTGGTGGTCCTGGTGGAGCGCCGCGTGATGCACCCGAAGTACGGGAAGTTCGTGAAGATGTCCAGCAAGTTCATGGCGCACGACGAGAAGGAGGAAGCCCACATCGGCGACACCGTGCGCATCATGGAGACCCGTCCGCTGAGCAAGCAGAAGCGCTGGCGGGTGGTGGAGATCGTGGAACGTGCCAAGTAAAGAACAGACACTGCGATGATCCAACAGGAATCCCGGCTCAACGTGGCCGACAACAGCGGCGCCAAGGAGGTGCTGTGCATCCGGGTGCTGGGCGGCACCGCCCGTCGCTACGCCCGCATCGGTGACACGATCGTGGTGAGCGTGAAGGACGCCATGCCCAACGGCAGTGCCAAGAAGGGCACCGTGCACAAGGCGGTGGTGGTGCGCACCAAGAAGGAAGTGCGCCGCAAGGACGGCAGCTACATCCGCTTCGACGACAATGCCGTGGTGATCCTCGACGCCGCTGGCGAGATGAAGGGCACCCGCATCTTCGGTCCGGTGGCCAAGGAGCTGCGCGAGAAGAAATTCATGAAGATCATCTCCCTGGCACCCGAAGTGCTCTAATGCGGACGACGATGAAGAAGACGCACATCAAGAAGGGCGACCTGGTGAAGGTGCTCGCCGGTGAGGACCGGGCCAAGCAGGGCCGCGTACTGGAGGTGGACCGTGATCGTTCGGTCGCCTTCGTGGAGGGCCTCAACATGAACAAGAAGCACAGCAAGCCCACCACGGCCAACCCCCAGGGCGGCATCGTGGAGAAGGAGGGCCCCATCCACATCAGCAACCTGATGCTGATCGACGCGAAGACCGGTGTGCCGGGTCGCGTGGGCCGCGTGGCCGGCAAGGACGGCCGCCTGGAGCGTGTTGTGAAGACCAAGAAAAAGGCTGCCAAGTAATGAGCTACGTACCAAGGCTTCGCGCCAAATACAACAACGAGGTGGTGCCGTCCCTGCAGAAGGAGTTCGGTTACAAGAGCCCCATGCAGGTGCCCCGCCTGGTGAAGATCAGCCTCAACCAAGGTCTTGGAAGCGCCGTGGGCGACAAGAAGATCGTGGAGAACGCCGTGGTGGAGATGAGCTCCATCGCCGGCCAGAAGGCGGTGCCCACCGTGTCCAAGAAGGACATCAGCAACTTCAAACTGCGCAAAGGCATGCCCATCGGCGCGCGTGTCACCCTGCGCAGCGACCGTATGTACGAGTTCCTCGATCGCCTGATCGCGGTGAGCCTGCCCCGTACCCGTGACTTCCGTGGTGTAAAGCCCGGTGGCTTCGACGGCAAGGGCAACTTCACCTTCGGTGTGAAGGAACAGATCATCTTCCCGGAGATCGACATCGACAAGGTGAGCAAGCTCCAGGGGATGGACATCACCTTCGTGACCACGGCGAGGACGGATGCGGAGGCGAAAGCCCTGCTGACGGCCTTCGGCTTCCCATTCGCAGACAAGAAATAACGACAGACCAGAAGTTACCATGGCCAAGGAATCCATGAAAGCGCGTGAGCGCAAACGGGCCCGGATGGTGGAGAAGTTCGCTGAGAAGCGCGCTGCCCTGAAAGCCGCCGGTGAGTGGGACAAGCTCCAGCAGATGCCCGCCAACAGCAGCTACGTGCGCAAGCACAACCGGTGCCAGCTCACGGGCCGCCCACGCGGATACATGCGCGTGTTCGGCATCTCCCGCAACATGTTCCGTCAGATGGCGCTCGAGGGCAAGATCCCCGGAGTGACCAAGAGCAGCTGGTAAGACAACGACGCTACGACCATGACCACCGATCCCATCGCCGATTACCTGACCCGTCTCCGCAACGCCATCCTGGCGCGCAAGAAGGTCGTGGAGGTGCCCGCGAGCAACCTGAAGAAGGACATCACGCGCATCCTGTACGACAAGGGCTACATCCTCTCCTGGAAGACCGAAGAGGACGGCAAACAGGGCATCATCAAGATCGCTCTGAAATACAACCCACGCACCCGGGAGAACGCCATCAGGGAACTGGTGCGCGTGAGCTCGCCCGGTCTGCGTAAGTACGCCCATGCGGAGGATCTTCCCCGCGTGCTCAACGGCCTCGGCGTGGCCATCATCTCCACCAGCAAGGGTGTGGTCACCGACAAGGAGGCGCGCGTGCTGAACGTGGGAGGTGAGGTATTGTGCTATGTGAGCTAAGACCGAGGACCATGAGCCGCATTGGAAAAGCACCGATCAGTCTGCCCAAAGGGGTGGAGATCACCGTGAGCGACAAGAACCTGGTGACCGTGAAGGGTCCCAAGGGCACCTTGGAGCAGCGTGTGGACCCGGACATGTCCCTGAAGCAGGACGCCGGCGTTCTCACCGTGGAGCGCCCCAGCGATGCCAAGCCGCACCGCGCGAAACACGGCCTGTACCGCGCCCTGATCGCCAACATGGTGAAGGGGGTGAGCGAAGGCTTCGTGATCGAGCAGGAGCTGGTGGGTGTGGGTTACCGCGCCACCACCAAGGGCCAGCAGTTGCAGCTGGCACTGGGCTACTCGCACGCCATCGTGCTCGACCTCCCCAAGGAGATCAAAGTGAGCGCTGCCCAGGAAAAGGGTAAGAACCCCATCATCCGCCTGGAGAGCGCGGACAAACAACTGATCGGCCAGGTGGCCGCCAAGCTGCGTTCGTTGCGCAAGCCTGAGCCTTACAAGGGCAAGGGTGTCCGCTTCGTGGGTGAGCTGGTGCGTCGCAAAGCTGGTAAAGCCGCAGGCAAATAAGAACGACCATGGCATTCGATAGGATCGCACGCCGACTGAAGATCAAGACCCGGGTACGGAAAAAGGTGCACGGCACCCCCGCCCGTCCCCGTCTGTCGATCTACCGCAGCAATGTGGGCATGTACGCCCAGATCATCGACGACGAGGCCGGCCGCACGCTGGTGAGCGCCTCTTCGCTGAAGGACAAGAAGGCCAATGGTGTTCCCAAGATGGAACAGGCCAAGCTGGTGGGGCAGGCCATCGCCGAGAAGGCGAAGGCGGCCGGCATCGAGCTGGTGGTCTTCGACCGCAACGGATACCTGTACCATGGCCGGGTGAAAGCACTGGCCGAAGCCGCCCGTGAAGCAGGCCTCAACTTCTGATCACACCGACACACATGTCTGAGACGAATACCAAGAAGGTCAAGAGCAGCGACCTGGAGCTGAAGGACAAGCTCGTTGCCCTGAACCGCGTGACCAAGGTGACCAAGGGTGGTCGCACCTTCACCTTCGCCGCCATCGTAGTGGTGGGCAATGAGAACGGTGTGGTGGGCCACGGCCTGGGCAAGGCCAAGGAGGTGCAGGAGGCCATCGCCAAAGGCATCGACGACGCCAAGAAGAACCTGGTGAAAGTGCCGGTGCTCAAGGGGACCATTCCCCACAGCCAGGAAGGCAAGTTCGCCGGTGCCCAGGTGTTCCTGAAGCCCGCCGCACACGGTACCGGTGTGATCGCCGGTGGTGCCATGCGCGCCGTGCTCGAGAGCGTCGGGGTCACCGACGTGCTCGCCAAGAGCAAGGGAAGCAGCAACCCGCACAACGTGGTGAAGGCCACCATTCAGGCCCTCACCAGCATGCGCGACGCCAATGAGGTGAGCCGCCAGCGTGGTGTGGAGATGAAGAAAGTGTTCAACGGATAAGCAGAGAGCGTTCCCCCACGGGACGAAGAGACCATGAGCAAGCTGATCATCACCCAGACCCGCAGCCAGATCAAGTGCCCCAAGCGGCAGAAGGACACCCTGAAGGCCCTGGGCCTGGGCCGCATCGGCAAGCGCGCCGAAGTGGAAGGCACCCCGCAGATCCTGGGTATGGTGGAGAAGGTCCACCACCTGGTGACCGTGACCAAGGCCTGAGACAGAACGAACACCAACGATCCAAAGACCGCGTCGCGTTAGCGGCGAACAGCAATGGACCTGAGCAAACTCAAACCGGCCGAAGGGGCCACCAAGAAGGAGAAACGTATCGGTCGCGGCCAGGGAAGTGGCCGTGGAGGTACCTCCACCAAGGGCCACAAGGGCCAGAAGGCCATCTCGGGCTACAACCGCAAGCGTGGCTTCGAGGGTGGCCAGATGCCCATGGCACGCCGCCTGCCCAAGTTCGGCTTCACCAACCCCACTCGCGTGGAGTACAAGGGCATCAACCTCGATACCCTGCAGACCCTGGCCGAAGCCAAGGGCCTCAAGGCCATCGATCCCGCTGTGCTCTATGAGAACGGCCTCATCGCCCGCAACGACAAGCTCAAAGTGCTGGGCCGTGGCGAGCTGAAGGGAGCCATCACCGTCACCGCGCATGCGTTCAGCGCCACTGCCAAGGCGGCCATCGAGGCCAAAGGCGGAAGCGTTACGACCATTGCAAGCGTAGCTGAGAAGGCATGAAGAACCTGATCGACACGATCAAGAACATCTGGCGCATCGAGGAGCTGCGGAACCGCATCCTCATTACGCTCGGGTTGCTGCTGGTGTACCGCATCGGCAGCTTCATCGTGCTGCCCGGTGTGGACAGCAACATGATGGCGGCCAGCAGTGCAGGCGGCGGCGGTATCGTGGAGATCCTCTCCATCTTCACCGGCGGTGCCTTCACGCGTGCTTCCATCTTCGCGCTGGGCATCATGCCCTACATCTCCGCCTCCATCATCATCCAGCTGGCCGGCATCGCCATCCCGCGGGTGCAGAAGATGCAGCAGGAGGAGAGCGGCCGGCGCAAGATCAACCAGTACACGCGCTACCTCACCATCCTCATCTGCGTGTTCCAGGCACCCGGCTACATCTACGCCACCATCGAGCCTGAAGCGCGTCCCGACAGCCAGTTCTGGATGTTCACCAGCATCGTCATCCTCAGCGCCTCCACGCTGTTCGTGATGTGGCTGGGCGAGCGCATCACAGAGCGCGGTCTGGGCAACGGCATCTCGCTGATCATCATGATCGGCATCCTCGCCCAACTGCCCCAGAGCTTCGCACAGGAAGTGGTGGGCCGCATGGGTCCCGGCGGCGGTGGTCTCGTACTGCTGCTGGTGGAAGTGGTGCTGTGGGTGCTCATCATCGCCGGTTGCATCCTGCTGGTGCAAGGCACGCGCCGCATCCCGGTGCAGTTCGCCAAGCGCGTACAGGGCAACAAGCAGTACGGCGGCGTGCGCAACTACATCCCCTTGAAAGTGAACGCGGCCGGTGTGATGCCGATCATCTTCGCACAGGCCATCGTGCTGGTGCCGATGTACATCGCGCAGGCTTTCGAAGAGCCCCCCACATGGCTGGTGAGCATCGCCAACAGCCAAGGGGTGTTCTATAACCTCACGTTGTTCATGCTGGTGGTGGCCTTCACGTACTTCTACACGGCCATCACGGTGAACCCCAACCAGCTGGCGGACGACATGAAGCGCAACGGCGGGTTCATCCCTGGCGTGAAGCCGGGCAAGGCCACCGCCGGGCACATCGACGACCTGCTTTCGCGCATCACCCTGCCCGGGGCCATCTTCCTGGGTGTGGTGGCCATCCTTCCGGCGTTCGCAGGCATGATGGGCATCAAGCAGGGCTTTGCCCAGTTCTTTGGAGGAACCTCGTTGTTGATCATGGTGGGCGTGTTGTTGGATACGCTGCAGCAGATCGAAAGCCACCTGTTGATGCGCCATTACGACGGTCTGATGAAGACCGGACGCATCAAGGGGCGGAGCGGAGGAGCGGCGTACGGCATGGCCGGATAGGGACATGGGGAAGCCCGTGGTCCATCTGAGCGATGACGACATCGCAGTGTTGAAGGAGAGTTCTTTGCTTGTTGGAAGGACCTTGGCCGAAGTGGCCAGGCACATCGCACCGGGGGTGACCACGGAAGCGCTGGACCGGATGGCGGAAACGTTCATCCGCGACAACGGTGGTGTGCCGGGCTTCAAAGGCCTTTACGGATGCCCCAGCACCCTCCTCATCAGTGTGAACGAAGAGGTGGTGCACGGCCTGCCCGGTAAACGGGTGCTGAAGGAGGGCGACGTGGCCAGCGTGGATTGCGGCGTGCTGATGAACGGCCTGTATGGCGACAGCGCTTACACCTTCATGGTGGGCGAGGTGGCCCCGGCGGTGAAACAGCTGCTGCAGGTGACGTTGGAATGCCTGGAGCTGGGTGTGGCCCAAGCGGTGTCGAACAACCGCACGGGCGACATCGGGCACGCGATCCAGCAGCACGCCGAAGCCCATGGCTACGGAGTGGTGCGCGAGTTGGTGGGGCACGGCGTGGGGCGCAAGCTGCACGAAGCGCCCGAAGTGCCCAACTACGGACGTCGCGGCCACGGCAGCAAGTTGCAGCAGGGCATGGTGCTCGCCATCGAGCCCATGATCAACATGGGCAGCAAGGAGGTGAAGCAGCTGGGCGATGGCTGGACCGTGGTAACGCGGGACGGCAAGCCGAGCGCCCACTTCGAGCACAACGTGGCGGTTCGCCCCGGCAAGTCAGAGGTCCTTTCAACGTTCAGCTACATCGAGGATGTGCTGAAGGAACGTGGAATGGCATTGGAGAAACGGAGCGCGGTGCGCTCTTGAAGGAACGGAAGAACGAACGAACAAGGCACGAGCAGGAAGGCATGAGCAAGACAGGAACGATCGAGCAGGACGGCGTCATCAAGGAGGCGCTCAGCAATGCCATGTTCCGCGTTGAGCTGGAGAACGGACACGTCATCATCGCACACATCAGCGGCAAGATGCGGATGCACTACATCCGGATCCTGCCGGGCGACAAAGTGAAGGTGGAGATGAGCCCGTACGACCTGAGCAAAGGACGGATCACCTTCCGATACAAAAGCTAAGAAGAACCCAGGAAACCATGAAGGTCAGGGCCTCCCTCAAACCGCGCTCCGCGGACTGCAAGATCGTCCGTCGCAAAGGGCGTCTGTACATCATCAACAAGAAGAACCCGAAGTTCAAGCAGCGTCAAGGCTGATAAACGAACGAGCATGGCACGTATCGCAGGTATCGACCTACCCAAGAGCAAGCGGGGCTGCATCGGCCTCACCTACATCTACGGCATCGGCCGCAGCACCGCCCTGGAGATCCTCCAGGCCACGGATGTTGACCCGGACACCAAGGTGGAGGACTGGACCGATGACGAGCAGGCGCGCATCCGTCAGTACATCAACGAGCAGGTGAAGACCGAAGGTGCCTTGCGCAGCGAAGTTCAGCTGAGCATCAAGCGCCTGATGGACATCGGTTCGTACCGTGGTCTGCGCCACCGCGCCGGCCTGCCGGTGCGCGGCCAGCGCACCCGCACCAACAGCCGCACCCGCAAGGGCAAGCGCAAAACGGTGGCCAACAAGAAGAAAGCGACCAAATAAGGGCGCATCATGATGCGCCCCCCGTGGGCGATATCGGTCAGTTCCCCGACCCATCAAGACGATAGACGACAATGGCAAAGCAAGAGCAGAAAGGCGGCAAGAAGAAGAAGAAGAACGTGGTGGTGGAAGCCTATGGACAGGCCCACATCCATGCCACGTTCAACAACCTCATCGTATCGCTGACCAACAACAAGGGCGAGGTGATCTCCTGGTCCTCCAGCGGCAAGCAGGGCTTCCGCGGGAGCAAGAAGAACACCCCCTACGCTGGTCAGGTGAGCGCCGAGGAGGCCGCACGCGAGGCCCACGAACTGGGTCTGCGCAAGGTGAAGGTGTTCGTCAAAGGCCCGGGTTCGGGTCGCGAGAGCGCCATCCGTGCCCTGCACAACAGCGGCGTGGAGGTCACCGAGATCGTCGACATCACCCCCATGCCCCACAACGGCTGCCGTCCGCCCAAGAAGCGCCGCGTTTAACCCAATGAACCTGTAGGGGCGTGATGGACGCGCGCCCCGCTGTTGGTGCGGGAACACAAGGCCGCACCCAAAGAAGAAGACACCATGGCACGTTACACAGGACCCAAGACCCGGATCGCCCGCAAATTCAGCGAGGCCATCCTCGGACCGGACAAATGGATGGAGCGCAAGCCCCATGCCCCCGGTCAGCACGGCCCCAACAAGCGCCGCAAGAAGGAGAGCGAATACGCTGTTCAGCTGCGCGAGAAGCAGAAGGCCAAATACACCTACGGGGTGCTCGAGCGTCAGTTCGAGAAGATGTACCACACTGCGGCCAGCAAGCGCGGCATCACCGGTGAGGTGCTGCTGCAGCTCTGCGAAGCCCGCCTGGACAACACCGTGTTCCGCCTGGGCATCGCCCCCACGCGCCGTGCCGCCCGTCAGCTGGTGAGCCACGGCCACATCACCGTGGATGGTGGCGTGGTGAACGTGCCCAGCTACAGCCTGCGCCCCGGCCAGGCCATCGCTGTGCGCGAGAAGAGCCGTTCGCTGGAGACCATCACCAACAGCGTGTCGGTGAACAGCAAGCGGTTCGACTGGTTGGAGTGGAACCCGAGCCAGCTCAGCGGCAAGTTCATCACCATGCCTGAGCGTGCCCAAATCCCGGAGAACATCCGCGAGCAGCTCATCGTGGAATTGTACTCGAAGTAAGAACCTAACCTCAGCCGACGATCCATGCCGATCCTAGAATTCCAACGGCCCGACAAGGTCACGATGATCGAATCCGACGACAAGCGCGGCTCCTTCGAGTTCCGTCCGCTTGAGCCCGGGTACGGCATCACCATTGGCAACGCGTTGCGTCGCATCCTGCTCTCCTCCCTGGAGGGTCATGCCATCAGCCAGGTGCGCATCGATGGGGTGGACCACGAGTTCAGCACCATCAAGGGTGTGATCGAGGACATGACCGAGATCGTGCTCAACCTCAAGCAGGTGCGCTTCCGCCGCCAGCTCGATGATGTGAACACCGAGAAAGTGTCCTTCACCATCACCGGCAAGGAGAGCTTCACCGCCGGCGACATCGGCAAGCACACCACCGGCTTCCAGGTGCTCAACCCCGAGCTCGTCATCGCCCACATGGAACCCAGCGTGAAGCTGCATGTGGAACTGGTGATCATCAAAGGCCGCGGCTACGTGCCCGCCGATGAGAACAAGGTGGAAGGCGCCCCCTTCGGCACCATCTTCATCGACAGCATCTTCACGCCCATCAAGAACGTGAAGTACACCGTGGAGAACACCCGTGTGGAGGAGAAGACCGACTACGAGAAACTCACCATCGAGGTGGTCACCGACGGCAGCATCTCCCCGAAGGATTCCCTTCAGGAGGCGGCCAAGATCCTGATCCACCACTTCATGCTCTTCAGCGACGAGCGCATCAGCCTCGAAGTGGAGGACCGTGGCTCGGTGATGGGTGGCAGCAGCAGCAGCAGCGATAGCGACGAGTTCGATGAGACGAGCCTGCACATGCGCCAGCTGTTGAAGACCAAGCTGGTGGACATGGACCTCAGCGTACGCGCCCTCAACTGCTTGAAGGCCGCGGACATCGAGACCCTGGGCGACCTGGTGAGCTACAACAAGAACGACCTCTTGAAGTTCCGCAACTTCGGCAAGAAGAGCCTCACCGAGTTGGAAGACCTGGTGGAGAACAAGGGCCTGAGCTTCGGGATGAACGTGAGCAAGTACAAACTGGACAAGGAGTGATGTAGGGGCGAAGGACCTTTCGCCCAGTACAGCACGACCAACCGCATACGACAATGAGACACGGAAACAAGAACAATGCGCTCGGCCGCAAGAAGGCCCACCGCGATGCCCTGCTGAGCAACCTCGCGGTGTCGCTGATCGAGCACAAGCGGATCGAGACCACGCTGGCCAAGGCCCGTGCGCTGCGCATCTACGTGGAGCCCTTGATCACCAAGAGCAAGGAGGACAGCACGCACAGCCGCCGTACGGTGTTCAGCCTGCTGCAGAACAAGGAGGCCACGGCCGTCCTGTTCCGCGACGTGGCCCCGAAAGTGGCCAGCCGTCCTGGAGGCTACACGCGCATCATCAAGCTGGGCAACCGCCTGGGCGATGCTGCCGAGATGGCCATGATCGAGCTGGTGGACTTCAACACCACCTACACCAAGGAAAAGGCCGCTGGCACCGAGGTGAAGAAGACCCGCCGCAGCCGCCGCCCCGCCGGTGAGAAGGCCGCCGCCGCCCCCAAGGCCCCCAAGGCCGAAGGCGGTGACGCCGCCGCCGAGTAAGGCAGGAGATGAGCTTTGTACGAAGGGGCGCCGGAAGGCGCCCCTTCGGCGTTCAGGGGGGCCTTGATCGCACCACCAAGGGCTTTGCACGAGCAGGCCACCTCGGCCCTGAGCCAAAGTCGGGAAGGGCTGCGCCGGACGGCATGCATGCGTCGGTATGCCTATCAGATCAACCTCGAATGCCTATCTTAGTGCAACGTATTTAGTTAACCCATGATAGGCAACGAGCCACTCTCCGATCGCGAGCTGCGCATCATGGACATTGTGCGCGCAACGCAACCGGTGTCCATTGCGGCCATCCACGCCGTGCTGGGGGATGCCGTCAGCAGGCCTACACTGAACCGCGACCTGGTGAAGCTCTGTGCTGCCGGTTGGTTGCAGCGCAGTGGGGTCGGTAAAGCCACGCGCTATGCGCTCCACGACCGCTACTCGTTGTTCGGTCCCGTGGACCTGCGCAGGTATTTTGAGCGGGACCCGGACGTACGGGATGGTAGACGGACCTACAACTTCGAGGTCATGGACCTGCTTCGTGGACAACCCCTGTTCAGCCTGGCGGAGCGGCAGACCTTGGAGCAGGCCCGGCAGACCTATCAAGATGATCTGCAGCGCTTGCCGGCCGTGTTGTATCGAAAGGAACTCCAGCGCCTGACCATTGAACTGAGCTGGAAGTCCGCCCAGATCGAAGGGAACACCTACACCTTGTTGGAGACCGAGCGGCTGTTGAGCGAGCAGGAGGAAGCCCGGGGCAGGACCAGAGCGGAAGCCATCATGCTGCTGAACCACAAGCGGGTGTTCGAGGAGATCGTGGAGCATGGCCTACCGGACCAGGGGCTGACAGTGGGCTATATCGCCTCCATACACGCGGTGCTCATGAAGGGGTTGGAGGTTGGCCAGAACATCCGCACGCGCGCCGTGGGCATCACGGGCACGGCCTATCGCCCGCTGGACAATGACCACCAGATCAGGGAGCAGTTGGAAGCGCTTTGCCACCTCGTCAATGCGCGCGAAGATGGCTTCGAACGGGCCTTGTTGGCGGTGTTGCTCATCTCCTATATCCAGCCTTTCGAAGATGGCAACAAGCGCACTGCGCGCATGATCGGCAACGCACTGCTGCTGCATTACCAGGCGTGCCCATTGTCCTACCGCAGTGTGGACCCTGTTCACTACAAGGAGGCGATGCTGCTGTTCTACGAGCAGAACAACGTGAGCGCGTTCAAAGCACTGTTCTTGCAACAGGTGCAGTTCGCCAGTGAGCAGTACTTCCGGTGAGTGGGGTCTATCGCGTGGCGGTGGAAGAGGCCATCCAACAGGGCCAGCGCGAGCTGAAGGCCGCGCAGGATGAAGCGATCATCGAGGGTAGGGCATGATCTCTGCCCAACACACGATCGCCACACAAGCCGCCAACATAGCCACGCTCTTTGAGTAGCAGATGCTCCTTCGGCTCAGCCGCTTCAGCCGTGTCCGCAGCGTCAGGTTCATACGCTCGATGCCATTGGTGGCGAAGCGCTTCATGCGGTGGATGTTCGGAGGTAGAAGCGCGGAATAGATCTCGCAGCCGTCGGTATGGATACGCTTTGCCTCCGAGCCCAACAGGGTGTCCAATAAGGGCTGCAGCATGCGTTTACTGCGCTTTCCTACGCGAAAGCTCACCACCGCCTTTGACCGGCGATCCATCGCATAAGCCACCCAGATGCGGTTCTGCTTGTGGCCCACGAAGGTGGATAGCTCATCCACTTCGTAGCTACGGCCCTTGGGAATTGGCCCTGGGCCAAGCCGTGCTGCGATGCGCTTGATGCGCGCGATCACGGTAGTGGGGGAGATACCCAGCACGCGGCCGGTACTACGGATGCCACAACCCTCGCGGGTGAGCGTGGCGATGCGGGCATCCATACCGAGTGCATACGCCTTGCGTGTGTAGCTGCTACGTTGGTACTTGCCGCAAGTGGTACAGCGGACATGCTTCTTGAACGCGGCCAAAAACTCCTCTGGTGTACGAGGTGATGCTTTGGAACACGAAGCCCGGAATGACCACCGGAAAACGCCGTAGGACGACGAAAGCCCCCGTCAACCTACCTGACCATCACGCAACGATCAACCCCTGCGGCTTCTGGAAGCCTTGATCCACAGGTGTTTGCGGGGCGGTAAGGCAACGAGGTGATGGATTGGAACATGATCAACACAACCGCGGTGGTTTAGCTTAAGAATAAAATCCTATTATGACAAAATATATTCCAAATAGGACAAATAATATACATATAATCATAATCAAAAAAGCCCTCATTACAATCCACGCATCTTTTTTTGCAGAATATCCCTGAACAATTCTTTCCAAAGTGCTTCGTTGAGCGATCAGTTTTCTTTGTGCATGAATTACGATGACAGAACAGATGCCTCCAGCAAGAACCACTGCAAAAAACGGGTGTGTCCTTAAGGTTTCCTTATCAATCGCCGCGATTAGTGGAAGTACTGGTGTTATTACACCCATTTCTAATGTCTGAACGAGCTGTACGGTCGCAGAGAATCTCAGATGAGGCGGTCGGAATACAGTTCCCGGCGCCAACATCACGAACAGCCAACGATGGATCATAATTGGAAAACTGGTATAGTTGTCCGGTTCAATTGTTCCTCCACCGGTCGCCACATCTCTGGACGTGCTTTGCGGCCATATTTCTCGTCAATCCTCCCGCTCCCACGGATTTGCGATCCGTGGTCTCCTCTTTTCATCGGCATCTAAGTTATCGCAGTGATCTGTGATCACCTCACCCCACATCGTCTCCAATTCCCTGGTCCGCCAAACCTCCGCAGGGTCTTCGCGCTCGCGAGGCTTTGCGAAGCGCTGGCGAGACCCTGCGGCTTCTCCGTCACGAATATCGTTCTTGCCTTGCGCTTTCTGAGCCGCCAAGATACCCGAACGTTAAGGTGCGGATCAGCGCGGTTCGTGGCTCGTTCATTCCACCACTACACCTGCCATCGCGCAGTGAGCAGGGCATTCGATCCCACCCCCCCCAGCACCAGCACCCCCGGCAGTAGCGGCGCCAGGAAGCGGCCGGCCCACTCGTCGTAGGTGAGGGCCACGAGCAGGATGTGGAGCAGCAGGATGAGGGTGATGCTCCGCACGGTGTCGGTGGTGGTGCTTAGGGCGCCCCAGAGCGCGAACGGGAGGAGCAGCACGAAGGGCAGGTTGAGCACGTTGTGGAGCGGTGAGAAGTAGGGGCGCAGGGGGATCAGTAGCGAGGCGGTGCGGCGTGCGAGCAGGCCGGCCCAGTAACCGAAGCCGTGCTGTTCGATCAGTTGTAGTTGGGCGCCGAGCAGGTGGCTGCCGGTGTAGCTGCTTTCCAGCGCGGGGTGTTCGGGGAAGCCGCAGATCACGGGTGCGCCCATCACCACCTGCAGCTGCTCGCGGTTAAGGACGGGTAGCAGGAGCAGGGCGAGCAGCAACGCGCCGATGCCACCGATGCGCCACACCGCAGGCCGGGGCAGGGAAGCCGTGGCACGCAGCAGCA
>JALOLX010000131.1 GCA_025455765.1 Flavobacteriales bacterium
GCCGGGAAGATCGCAGTGGCATTGGAAACGATGGGGCCGCTGCCTACCACGGACCAGGTTGGCGTGGCAATGGATGGCGCGCCGCTCAAGGAACTGGTCGATGCCCACAGCGTGAACGTTCCACCATTGCTCGTTGCCTGGAACCCGCAGCTCAGGCTGGTCAGTTGGACCGCCGTGGGGTTGGTGTTCTGTACAGCGAAGGTGATGGACGTCTGTGTGGCACCAGGTGCGTAGGTCGTGGTGATCGTCTGTGCCGCGCTATGGAGCGCAGGCAACAAAAGCAAGGCCACAAGCAATGCTTGCCAAAGCGTTCGTGTCGATCTGTTCATGTGCATGGTTTTGGGGTGTATCGAAGCATGATGCATACTGAGCCGTGCGTGAGTGGTGAGCGCTGCGTGGTGTTGACGACGGTGGGTTTGGTTTGAGTAACGGTCGCTTGGGAGAAGGAGCGGCGAGCAGTGAGCTCGCGTTGCGTTGATCGAATGTATCAGGGTCCGTCTCCTCAAGGCAAGTGTTGATGACTAAATTTTTTCTTCAGGCAACCTTTTGGTCATGATCACGTCTTGCGCCCTTCACATCGTGTAGGGGCTAGGTCGGTTCGATGAACCACTTACTTTGGCCCCATGTCCGATCTGCCAGCCCGCAGGCCTTCGCTCCTCATCGCACTTCTGCCGCTGTTCATGCTTGTGGTCCTTCTGGCGTTGAACGTGGTGGTGTTCGGCGATGCCGGCTTGGATGGCCCCAACCAACTGGCGCTGCTCGGTGCCGCAGCCTTCGCAGCGGTGCTGGGCATGCGCCAAGGCCATACCATCACCGACCTGCTCGAGCATGCCTATGACAGCATCCGCACAGCGATGGGTGCCATTCTCATTCTATTGATGCATTCTCATTCTATTGATGATCGGCGCTCTGGCCTCCACCTGGCTGATCGCTGGTATCGTGCCGGCCATGATCCACCATGGACTGTTGCTGATCGCACCCAGCTATTTCCTGCTCGCTGCAGCGTTAGCCAGTGCCATGGTGTCCCTGGCCACGGGCAGTTCGTGGAGCACCGCCGCCACGGTGGGCATCGCGCTGATGGGCATCGGAGCCACCTTGGGCATCCCTGCAGGCTGGGTGGCCGGTGCCGTGATCAGTGGGGCCTATTTCGGTGACAAGATGAGCCCGCTGAGCGATACCACCAACCTGGCACCCGCGGTGGCCGGTGCGGAGCTCTTCGGCCACATTCGCTACATGGTGATCACCACAGTACCATCGCTCGTCATTGCCTTGTTGGTGTTCGCGCTGGCCGGCCTTTTCCTGGATACCAATGGCGACCCGAGCGGGTTGGATGACGTTCATGCTGCGCTGACAGCGCGCTTCAACATCGGCTGGTGGTCCTACCTGGTGCCAGCGGTGGTGATCCTGCTCATCATTCGCAAGGTGCCAGCCCTTCCCGCCTTGTTCATCGGCACGTTGCTCGGGGCGGTGTTCGCGGTGGTGTTCCAGTCCGCTCTCCTGCACGAACTGTCGCAGGCTGATACGACCGAAGCGCTGTATCGTACCGTTATCGGTGCAATGGGTGCCGGTGTATCGGTGGTCACCGGTCAGGCCCAGGTCGATGAACTGCTCAGCGCCGGTGGTATGGCCGGCATGTTGAAGACGATCTGGCTCATTGTGTGTGCCATGACCTTCGGTGGGATCATGGAGCGCACCGGTTCTTTGGAACGCATCACGGCATCGCTGACCGGGCTGGTGAAGGGAGACGGTTCACTCGTGGGCACAACAGCGGCCAGCTGCGTGCTCACGAACGTGTCCGCTTCCGATCAATACCTGAGCATCGTGGTCCCGGGCCGCATGTTCGCACCATTGTTCGCTGCCCGCAAGCTCGACCCTCGCGTACTGAGCCGCACCCTGGAGGATGCCGGCACCGTGACCAGTCCGCTCGTTCCATGGAATACCTGTGGAGCCTATATGGCCACTGTCCTGGGTGTGGCCACGGTCGATTACCTGCCCTACGCGGTGTTCAATCTGGTAAGCCCGGTGATGACCGTGCTGGTGGCCGTGCTCGGATACCGCATCCTGCGCCTGCCTTAGGAGCGATGCAACCTGTTGGCAAAGGCCTGCGTTGAAGGGCGTATGGACCTACGTCACCTGTCTATTCCCCTGATCCTGTCCGTATCGTTCGTTGTCGCCCAGGAACCGGTGCTGCCCATCTCTGAAGATGACCATTACGTAATGGGCGATGCAGGTGCAGACCCCGATCCTGAACTGCATGCCTACGACGAGATGAACCCCTTGATGGGTGGTGATTCACTGCGCCGCTGCAATGGGTCGCCGTGCAATGGTTGGGTGGAGGACCAGTATGCTGATGGAACCTTGAAACATCGGGGCAGTTATGTTCAAGGCCGCTTGCAGATGTATCGGAACTACCATCCCAACGGTGTGCTGGAGCGTGAGTTCAGGCCTACGGACAATATCCGGGGGACCATGCGCACCTACCACCCCACTGGTACACTGAGATCCACAGGGAAATACGTGGACGGCCTGGCGGTCTCCTATGAGGATCACTACACGAACGGTCAGCTGCGCTATGCGGAAGAGCGCGATCGCAAAGAGGGCTTCTTCATTCGCATGGACCTGTTCACCTCCACTGGTCAGCCGGTGAGCCTGTATCAGCTCGTCGATCGCAAGGCCTTGGTGTTCGAGCTGAAGGAGTATCACCCTTCCGGTGCGCTGAAAAGCGAAGGCCGATCACAGTACGATCCTACTCGGGGTGAAGCGGTACACGTTGGCGCGTGGAAACACTACGGCGCTGACGGCACGCTGGTGCGCGAAGAGTCCCACTTGGATGGACGCGTGGTATCCGTGCGCTGATCCTATTTGTAGCGCATCACTTCGACACGCGCGGTACACAAGGCATATTCAGGCTCCTGAGCGTTGCTGGCCACCACCAGCGTGCGGCGTTCCACATGCGCGCTTAACAGGTCCGTGTACCACCGCGTTCCTTCGGCATCCAGGTTGCTCGTGGGTTCATCCAGCAGCAGCAACGGCGTATCGCTCAGCACGGCCAACGCCAGTTTTACGCGCTGTTTCATACCGCTGCTGAAGTGCGCCACCGGTTTGTCCAAGGCGTGCTCCAGGTAAGCGATGCGCGCCAACGCTTCGGCGCCGATGTCTGCGCGTAGCGGTTTCACACGTTGGTGTAGTTCCACCAGTTCGCGCAGGCTCAGTTCCTCGTACAAGCCGAGGTAAGGTGCGGCAATGCTGACGTGGCGGTACACCACATCGTCCTCCAGAACGGTGTTGTTCAAGCGATGCACCACCTGCCCTTCCGTGGGGATCAGCGCACCAGCGATGAGCTGCAGCAAGGTGCTCTTGCCACTGCCATTGGGGCCGAGCAATACGGTGCGACTGCCCGGCTCGAAGTGATGGTCCAGTCCGGTGACGACCACTTCACGCCCGAACTGTTTGCGGATGCCGTGAAGCTCGACCTGCATGGGCATGGCGTGGATCACTCGGTCAGACCGCGCATGATGCCTTTGGGGCTGTTGCGGATGAAGTCGAGGATCAGGCCGCGCTCAGGGCTGCGGGGCAGGCTCTGTTCCACGTTCTGCACGGCGCGCTCCACGTTGCTGTTGCGCACGAAGATCTCGCGGTAGATGTCCTCAATGCGGGTGATCTGTTCATCGCTGTAGCCCCGACGACGCAGTCCCACCACGTTCACGCCCACATAGCTCAAGGGTTCGCGAGCGGCTTTGACGAAGGGAGGTACGTTCTTGCGCACCAAGCTGGCACCAGCGATGAAGCTGTGCGCACCGATGTGGATGAACTGCTGCACCGCGACGTTGCCTTCCAGGATGGCCCAGTCATCAATGGTCACGTGGCCTGCCAGGTTCACGCTGTTGGCGATGACGATGTTGTTGCCCAGGATGCAGTCGTGCGCCAGGTGTACATAGGCCATCAGCAGGCAGTTGCTGCCCACCGCCGTCTTCATGCGGTCCGCTGTGCCCCGGTTGATGGTGACACATTCGCGGATGGTGGTGTTGTCGCCCACTTCGGCGGTGGTGTACTCGCCAGCGAACTTCAGGTCCTGGGGTACCGCACCGATCACCGCTCCGGGGAAGATGCGACAGTTGCTGCCGATGCGGGCGCCGTTCATCAGCACAGCATTGGGCCCGATCCATGAGCCGTCACCCACCATCACATCGGCATAGATCGAGGCGAAGGGTTCCACCACCACATTGATGCCCAGCTTGGCATCCGGGTGAACATACGCTAGAGGGGAGATGGTCATGGTGGATCAGGCGGTGGCCTTGGCTGGTGTGGTGTTCTTGTCCTTCACGATCTGTGCCATCATTTCCGCTTCCACGGCCAGCTGCGTGCCCACGTAGCCGCGGCCCTTCATGTGTACCAATCCGCGGCGGATGGGCGTGAGCAGCTCGAGGTGGAACACGATGGTGTCGCCGGGGATCACTTTGCGGCGGTAGCGGATGCCGTCCGTCTTCAGGAAGTAGGTGGTGTAGTTCTCTGGATCGGGCACCTGGCTGAGGGCGAAAATGCCGCCCACCTGGGCCATCGCCTCCACTTGCAATACGCCTGGCATCACCGGGTTGCCGGGGAAGTGTCCGGTGAACTGGGGTTCGTTCATCGTCACGTTCTTCACACCGATGATGGTGTTGGCATCCATATGCATCACCTTGTCCACCAACAGGAACGGATAGCGGTGCGGCAGCATCTTCTCGATCTGCTGGATGTCGAACAACGGCGGCTTGTTCAGGTCGATGTGCAGCGCGGGATGGGCTTCCTCTTCGCGGATGCGTTCCTTGAGGCGCTTGGCGAAGCTGGTATTGCCGAAATGTCCCGGACGTGCTGCGAGGATGTGGCCCTTGATCGGACGGCCCACCAAGGCCAGGTCGCCCACGATGTCGAGCAGCTTATGGCGTGCCGGCTCGTTGAAGAACTTGAGGTCGGTGGTGTTCAGCACGCCGTTGCGCCGGATCTCCACTTCCTGATAGGGTCGACCCAACGCTTCTGCCAGCGCCTTCAGATCTTCTTGTGTGGTGCCTTCGCGGTCCTCCATCACGATGGCATTGTCCAGGTCACCACCCTTGATCAGTCCGGCTTTGGCCAGCTGCTCCAGTTCACGCAGGAACACGAACGTGCGGCACGGTGCGATCTCGTCCTTGAACTCTTCCACCCGGTACATGCTGGCATGCTGGGTGCCCAGCACCGGGCTGTTGTAGTCCACCATCACGGTCACCCGGAACTCACCACCCGGGGTGGGTACTGCGAGCATCTCGGTGCCACGCTCCTGTGTCTCGAACCACACCGGTTCCTTCAACACATACCAATTCCGCAGGGCGTCCTGCTCTTCAAGGCCCACCGCTTCAATGGCCTCCACAAAGGGCAGCGCACTGCCGTTCATGATGGGCACTTCGGGACCGGTGAGCTGCAGCAGGCAATTGTCCACACCCATAGCGTACAGTGCGCTGAGCACGTGCTCAGTGGTGTTCACCACCACATCGCCCTTGCCCAGGGTGGTGCCGCGTGCGGTGCTCACCACCAGGTCGGCATCGGCATCAATGATCGGTTGGTCCGGCAGGTCCACACGTTGGAACTTGTAGCCGTGCCCCACAGGTGCCGGAGCCATGGTGAGGGTGACCGGAACGCCGCTGTGGAGGCCTACGCCCTGGAGGGTGGCAGCGGTGCGGAGGGTGTGCTGTTTGTCGCTCATGCCGAGGGGACCGCTGCCCAAGAGGGGGGGCGCCGGTGCCCGGCGAAGGTAGGAGGAAGCACGATCAATGACCGGAGCCCTCCATGGCTGCACGCATGGCCGCCAGCTCCTTTTCCAGCGCTTCGATGCGTCGCTTCAGGTCGGGCAGGTTGCGATACACCACGTAGCTGCGGTCGTGCAGGCCCTTGGGGAAGGCCGGCGAACCCTGCAGTGTGGCGCCGTCCTCCACATGTCCGCCGATGCCGCTCTGTGCCGCTAT
>JALOLX010000132.1 GCA_025455765.1 Flavobacteriales bacterium
TTGGGATAACGGTCATTGGGTGGTCTCCACCGGCGTGGCGGTCACCGGTCGCTACGATGCCATCGCACAAGCCACCGATCAACCCTACCTCTTCACCACGGAGGTGCGTGCATCGCTCACCAAACAGTGGCTGCGGAAAGGCTGGAGCGCTTCGCTGTTCTGGAAATGGCAGGACCGCCAGGTGAACTACACCCAGCAGGAGGATGGCAGCATCACACAGTCGTTCATCGGCGCGTTCCACATGGCCGATGCCACGCTGACCAAGCGCTTATGGAACGGTCGTCTGGCCCTCTCCGGAGGGGCGAAGAACCTCTTCAATGTGCAGGACATCGCGGCCACCATGAGCGGCGGTGGCGTGCATGCAGGCGGTGGTGCCAGTGTGCCCATGGCCACCGGACGTCTGGCCTTTGTACGTGTGGAGTTGGACCTGAAGCGAACGAAATGAAGAACATCCTCATCATCTCCTCCGTGGCCGTACTCTTTTCTGCCTGCATGAAGGAGGAACTGCCTGTGCCCGCCGTGCCCACCGTACCGAGCGGCGATGCCATGGCGATGAATGAATGTATGGGCCCTGCCTATCGCGATCAGCTCTGGATCGACCTGGGTAGTGGCACGGTCGTCAATACCAACGATAAACTGGCGTGGGACCTGGCCTTTGAGAGCGCTCCGGATGGATGGCGCATCTGGCTCAATGGCGCCAAGCTCATGACGGCATGGGACCGGGGAACAGTGGACATCGCACAAGCACACGATACCGTGGGCATGTCGATCGGTCGACGGATCGATGCACCCAGTGGCCATCTCGATAGCACGGCATTCGGCGATTGGCGCGGCCGCGATGCCGTCTTCGTTGTGGATATGGGCTTTAACTCCCTCGGTCAATCGCTCGGCTTCCGCAAGTTCCGCTTCAACAGTGTGACCACCACGGCCTACACCTTCGATGTGGCCAACCTGGATGGCAGCCAAATGCAGACCGTTACTGTCCCCAAGGATCCTTCGCGCCACCACACGTGCTTCAAGCTGGGTTCCGGTGTGCAGGCCATTGAACCGCTGCGTGGTGCATGGGACCTTGTGCTCACCCAATACACCCACCAGTTCTATGAGCCCATCATGCCCTATCTGGTGGTGGGTATGCTCTCGGCACCCAGGGTGCGCGTAGCCCAGGTGAACAATGCCGACTTCGCCGCGGTCACACTCACTGACACGCTGCAACACCCCTTCCATTCCAGCCGTGATGCCATCGGGTATGATTGGAAGACGTATTCCTTTGATGAAGCCTCCTTCAATGTGGATGACCGCATGGTCTACATCGTTCAGGATGCACAGGGCTTCTTCTTCAAGATGCACTTCCTGGATTTCTACGGCGAACAGGGCCAGACCGGCTGCCCCCTCTTCCACATCACACCGCTGTAAGGTTCCGGGCTGGCAGAGCCTTGTGGTCAACGACACCTGGGCTGTAGCGCCTACATGTCGATGTCCCCGCCGCCGCCGCTGCCAGGTTCGCGCCGCTGCTGTTCACCCTTGCGCCGGAAGAGCGAAGTGTTCTGCTCGCCGAACTTCCACGTGAGCGTGAAGCGTACGAAGCGCATCTCCCGCCGGCGGAAGTTCTCCTGATAGAAGAGCGGCGTTTCCAGGATATTGCCCCACCGGCGCGTGAAGAACAAATCGTTCACGGACACCACTGCGGACAGCTTGCGCGTGAAGTCATGCCCTAGCGAGGCATCGATGCCGTACTGCGAAAGCGTTCGCCCTTGTGGTTGGATCTCCGGGCTCTCGTACTCGCCGTTCACTTGTGCGTTCCAGTTGCTCTTGCTGCCGAAGCGATAGGCCATCAGCAGCTTCGTTTCCCAGTTGAAGCCTTCATTGCGCGTGCCGCCATTGACGCTTGATAGGGCAATGTTCGTGTAGCGCAACGAACCGCTCAACGTCACTTGGAATTTCGCGAAGGGTTCCACCTTCACCACATGCTCCCAGCCCGCCGTGGTGCTGAAGCTGCCGTTCACGAAGGTGTTCAGCAGGATCGTCGTGTCGCTCTCCAACGGTGAGCTGAAGCCTGTGATGACATCCTCGGTGAAACGCCCGTACAGGCTGGTGAACCAGCTCGCCTTTCCCTTCAGGAAGGGGAGGAGGTGGTTGATCTCGGCGATGTTGCTGAACTCCGGTGCGATGGCAGGATTACCGATCCGCAGGTTGCGTGCATCGCTGAACATGATGAACGGCATGATCTGCCAGAACCGCGGACGCTCGATCTTGCGCGAGAAGTTGATCTGCAGCTCGCGCATGCTGCCATCCCACTTGCGGCTCAAGTACAGTCCTGGGAAGAAGGCCTTCACCAGGTCATCGCTGCCGTTGGGATACTTGTAGCTGAAGGTCTGGTCCTTGCCCCGTAGCTCGGTCACGAACCAGGTCTGCTCGAACCGCAGCCCGGCCTGCATCGACCATCGGTCCGTGAGCTTGCGCGACCAGTTCACGTATGCGGCGTTCACGATGTCCGTGATGTCGAAGTCATTGCTCAACGCGCTGTCCGGAACAGCTTCAGTGGCCGGTGGCGTGAGCACGGATACGTACAGCCAGGTATGGTCCAGCTTGTAACTGCCCTTGAGGCCCCACTCCAGCTTGTTGTTCCCCATGGGCCGGATCACATCCAACTGCCCGCCGATCTGGTTCAGGTCCGAACCGCCGATGTTCTCCTGCGCGCGTTGCAGGCCTTCGAGACCGCCCCCATATCCAAAGAGCTCGAACAGGCTGCTGCTGTTGCGGTCCCAGCGGTTATAGTTCACATCGGCCGTCCACTCACGCCCCTCCGGACCTTGGTGGCGCCAGGCGAGCTGCGTGGTATAGCTGCCGTTCTTCATGTCGCTGGTGTTCACCTGTGCGCCATAATTGATCAGCTCGCCATTGAGGTCCTCGTTGCTGTAGCGTTGTTCGTCGCGGCCCTCCCGATCGCGGAACCGTACGTTCTGCGAAAGGCTGAGGGTGTTGCGGTTGTTCACCTGGTAGTCGATGCCGAAGCGCCCGCCCTGCATCGTGCCACGGTCGCTGCTGTTGCTGTTCTGCTCGAAGGTGGCCAGCACATCATCACCCAGCAGATCCTCACGCAGGGTGCGCCCGTCCGTCACGTTCGTGCTGGTGTTGAAGTTGTAGGAGAGGTTCAGGCCCAGTCGCCCTTCACGCATGTTGAGGTTCAAGCCGCCTTGGTACCGGTCGTTGCTGCCGGCCCCTGCTTGCACCTGGCCGCTGTAGCCGGGCTTGGTGTTCTTCTTCAATACCACATTGATGATGCCCCCTGTGGTACTGGCATCGAACGCCACCGAAGGGTTGGTGATCACCTCCACCCGCTCGATCTCCTCGGCCGGCAGCTGGTCCAGGGTGATGGTGGTCGGTCGCCCATCGATCAAGATCTGCGGATTGGAACCGCGCATTTCCACATTGCCGTCCACATCCACGCTCAGTCCGGGGATGTTCTTCATCACATCCACACCACTGCCGCCCTGTGTGGTGAGGTCCTTGTCCACGTTGAACACGCGCCGGTCCACCTGCATCACCATCGTGTTGCGCTCACCCACGATCTCCACCTCGTTCAACAGCTGCTGATCGGGCTGTAAGGCGATGTTCCCCATATCCAGCTCCATGCGCTCACGGCTCAGGGTCACCTGCTGCTCCAATGGCGTGTATCCGATGAAGCTGATCACCACCCGCAGCGGACCCATCGGCAGCTTCTCCACACTGAAGTCGCCATTGGTGCGTACGATGCCACCGCCCACGAGGCTGTCGCGGCGGTAAACCGTCACAGTGGCGAATTCGGCAGGCTTGCGGGTACTTGCGTCCAACACCTTACCGTACACCCTTCCGATGGCGGGCATACCACCACCTCTTCCGCCGGGGCCTTGGGCACTGAGCGGGCCGGTCAGCAAGGTCAACAGTAGGGCGAGCAGGAACAGGATCCCAGGAAAGGTCGAACGGGCGCATTTCATACGGAGGTAAAGGTACCGGCTTTGCCAGGGTTGATCGGCCTGCTTCGGACATGGGCTGAACGCGCGGGTCGAAGCGATCAACATCTTTTGGCATATGGACCGCCCGGAACGAAAGAACCCCCCGGAGGCCGGAGGGTTCTTCTTGGAGAGGGTCGTTGTCTAGTATTCGTCGTCGCGGAAGCGGTCGCTGCGCTCGCGATCGCCACGGAAGCCGCCGCGATCACCGCCACGGTCTCCACCACGATCACCGCCACGGTATCCACCGCGATCGCCACCGCGGTCACCGCCGCCGTATCCGCGACCACCACCGAATCCACCGCCACCGCGGGGACCACCTTCGGTGCGAGGACGTGCCTCGTTCACCACCAGGTCACGGCCATGGAAGTTCTTGCCATTGGTTCCTTCAATGGCAGCGCGCCCTGCCTCATCATTGGCCATCTCCACGAATCCGAAGCCGCGGCTCCGGTTGGTGGCACGGTCCATGATGATCTTGGCCGAGGTCACCTCTCCGAAGGGGGCGAACAGCTCGTGGAGATCCTGGTCCTTTACTGAGTAAGGCACGTTGGCGACGTAAATGTTCATGAGTTCTACTGACTGTGTTTGTTTGATCTTGCCTGTGCCGCGGAGGTCTCGCCAAAGAACGCCCCGGCCGTTGGGCGCAACGAATGTAGGGGGAAAACCGATCGTGTCAAGTACCCCCCCTGATCCCGGTCATCCGACCATGCCCGCTCCGAGACCTACATTTGACCGCCCAAGTCGGCCACCCGCCTACCATGTCCAACCCGTCCTTCGCCAAAACTCCCCCCGTATTCTTCCACCGCCTGCGTGAGGTCACAGAGGCCTATTTCCGCGAGAATGAGCTGAAAAAGACCGGCGATCACCGCCTCTACTGGAAGACGATCATCCTCCTGGCTGCGCTGGTCACCCTCTATGTGGTCCTGGTGTTCTTCACCCCGGCCAACACCTGGATCGCCCTCGGTCTGTGCGCCCTGCTCGGCCTGGTGGTGGCCAGCATCGGCTTCAATGTCATGCACGATGGTGCCCATGGTTCCTACAGCAGCCGCAAATGGGTGAACGAGCTCATGGGCCACTCCCTCAACCTGCTCGGCGGTAGTGTGCAGTTCTGGAAAATGAAGCACAATGAGAACCACCACACCTTCACCAACATCGAAGGGATGGATGACGATATCGACATCAAGCCCTGGGTGCGCGTGCACGAAGGACAGCCCCGCTACTGGTTCCACCGTTTCCAGCACATCTAC
>JALOLX010000133.1 GCA_025455765.1 Flavobacteriales bacterium
CAGCTGCCCGTGTTCGACGTCACCTGCACCGGGTTCTTCGGCCTGAGCAACGGGCAGACCGTCTCCAGCTCCACCGCCGTACGGGTGTGGCTGCGCAACGATGGCAACCAGCCCGCCACCGGATTCCCCATCCGCTACCAGCAAGGGCAGGGCGCAGTGGTCAGCCAGACCTTCACCGGAACGCTGGCCGTAGGCGAGGAAGAGCTGGTCACCTTCAACACCGCCTTCGTGCCCAACAGCGATGGTGAAGCGCCCCTCTGCGCTTGGGCGGACCTGGACACCGACCTCAACGCAGACAACGATACCACCTGCGTGGACCTGGTGACCTGGGTGGGTGTGGACGAGCTCAGCATCCGTTCTGTGGAAGTGCTGCCCAATCCTGCCCGTGACCAGATCACCATGCGTGGCCTGCCCGCAGGTTCGCTTGTGCTGCGCATCATCGATGCGCAGGGCCGCGTGGTGGTGGACCAACAGCAGCGCCATGGCGGCGGCGACCTGTTCGTAGGGCTGGAAGGCCTGGCTGCGGGCGGGTATCACGTACAGGCCCGGGTGAACGACCAGCGATTCCAGGCCCGTCTGGTGGTGCAGCCCTGAAGCGCACAGAGGGCACTTCCGCCACAGGGGTTACTTTTGGGCGCCCTTCCCGCTCGGGAAGGGCGCTCATCGTTACACATGTCCAAGATCCCCACACCCCTGCTCATCGTCTGGAACATCCTGCTTACCGCCGGACTGGCGTGGGCCCTCTGGCCTTCCGCTTCCACCGCTGAAGGCGCAGGTGCAAGTGCCGAGAACGACACCGCTGATACCGCCCTGGTCATCACGCCCACCTTCACGGCCGACAGCTTGAAGAACGCGGTGGCACGCATCGCCTACTTCCACATGGACAGCGTGAAGGAACGCTACGAGCTGATCAAGGAGAAGGACGACAGCTTCAAGCGGGAAGGCAAGCGCCTGGAATCGAACCTGCAGAGCGAACTGGCCAAGGCTCAGGCACGCTACGAGGAATTGATGAAGAAGGACCACACCTACAGCACGCAGACCGAGCTGAAGCAGGACGAGGCCGAACTGCAGGGGCTGATGGGCCGCATCCAGCAATTGCAGGCCTCCGGCGAAGATCGCCTGATGCGCCTGGAAGCGGAAATGCTCAATGAGATCACCGGAGAGATCCAAGCCTTCCTCGAGGATTACAACAAACAGGCGGGCTTCGATTACATCTACAGCATCCAGAACGGCGGCCAGATCTGGGTGGGCGACAATGCCCTGAACATCACCGCGGACATGGTCAGCGGGCTCAATGCCCGCTACCGCGCAAGCAAGAAGACCGCCAAGTGAGCATGGACCTCCTCGCGCATCGCAAACAGGAGAACGCAGCGGCCTATGTGATCAGCATGTGGCACCTGGAGGATCTGCTGCGTGCGAACGGTCTCGACCTGTACCGCGTGGTGGACCAGCTCGTGGAACCCATGGAGGCCGACCCGCATACCAAGGCCTCCATGGCCACCTGGTACGCCAGCCTCATCGACCGCATGAAGGCCGAAGAGATCACGCGCTTCGGTCACCTCGCCGAAGTGAACGAAGTGGTGAACGAGCTCGAGTTCCTGCACGCCTCCTTGGTGGATGTGATGAACGAGGAGAGCTACACCGCCCTCTTCGAACGTGCAAGGCCCGCCATCAGCGACCTGCAGGACAAGTCCGGTGAGGACGCCGTGGGGACCGTGGAGACCGCGTTGACCGCCATCTACGGCGTAATGGTGCTCCGCGCTGCCAACAAGCCCATCAGCGAAGGCACCGCAGCTGCCGAACAGCACATCCGCCGCATGCTGGAACAGCTCAGCGAACACTACCGCCAAATGCGCAAGCTGCCCGGCGTGTCCCTCAATTGACCCGATCCGGCACAGCGCTTGCCAGATGCCCTTCGTGAACCGCGTTCTTCCTCCGCTCGTCCTCGCCTTGCTGGTGTGGAGCTCCTCTGCCCATGCGCAGGAGCAGCAGGGCGGACGCGTGGAGATCCGCAGCGCCGATACCTGGGAGTACGACGATGCCATCGCGCCGGGTGCCCAACGCTTGAAGGGCAACGTGCTCTTCGCCCATGGCGATGCGCTCATGCGCTGCGACAGCGCTTACCTGTTCGAGGACCAGCGAATCGAGGCCTTCAGCCGCATCACCGTGCAACAGGGCGACAGCCTCTTCATGCAGGGTGATCGCCTGCACTACAAGGGTCGCGAGCGCACCGCACGCATCGAAGGCAATGTGCAGCTGCGCGATCGGTCCATGACCTTGGAGACACCGGCGCTGGACTATGACCTGCGCAACAAGCACGGCAGTTACACCCAGGGCGGGCGCATCACCTCCAACGATGGCTCCGTGCTTACGAGCGATGTGGGCGTATACCTCGCTGGGCCGCGCCTCCTCCAGTTCAGTCGCAATGTGCGCAGTGAACATCCCGAACGCAGCATCGCCTGCGATACGATGCACTACGCCCCTGGAACCAAGAAGGTGTTCTTCTTCGGTCCGAGCACCATCACCATGAAGCGCGACAGTACGGTGATCCGCACCACCCGTGGAAGCTTCGATACCGCCAATGATCGCGCGCTCTTCAGCCGCCGCTCCAGCGTGGATACCAAAGGCCGCCTGCTCGAAGGGGACAGCCTCGATTATGACAAGCGGCGCGGCTTGGGCAGGGCCTGGGGGAACGTGGTGCTTACCGATACTGCGGCCGATATGATCACCCGCGGGCAGCATGGCACCTACGCCGAACGCTCCGATGAAGCCATCGTTACCGGTCAGGCCGAGCTGTTGTTCCTGCTCGACAACGATACCCTTCACCTGCACGCGGACTCGCTCATCGCCCGACCCGACAGCGCAGATGGCCCGCGGCGGGTGACCGCGCGTCGTGGTGTGCGCTTCTTCAAGAGCGATCTCCAAGGCACCTGCGACACGCTCATCTACAGTGAGGTCGACAGCCTCATCCGCATGTTCCACCGGCCCGTGCTCTGGTCCGGCGATGACCAGATCATCGGCAAGCACATCCGCATCCTGCTGAAGGATGGTGGCATCCATCGCCTTTTCGCCGAACAGGATTGCTTCCTGATGAGCCAGGTGGACAGCAGCCATTACGACCAGGTCACCGGCACTGAAATGACCGGGATCTTCGCGGACAATGAACTGCGGCGGCTGCTGGTGGAAGGCAATGCACGCACCATCTACTTCGCCCTGGAAGGCGAGGAAGCGGAACGTCGCATCACGGCCGTGAACCGCGCCGATTGCAGCCGCATTGCGGTGGGCATGCGCGAGGGCGAAGCCAACACCATCACGTTCATGCAGCAACCCGACGCCACACTGTATCCCTTGGAGCAGGTACCGGTGGAAGAGCTGCGCATGCAGGGTTCGGACTGGCGCGCCGCGGAACGCCCAATGGACCGCGCGGATATCTTCCGCCGCATCACGGAGTGAAGCGCTCACCGCTGCGCACCACGTCGCTCAGGACCCCTCCGTCGGTGACGCTCGAACCGCCGTCCACTTCGCGGTCGCGCACATTGTCCTGGAAGCTGTTGCGGTAGAGCACCACCTTGCTGGCACCGCGCATCGCTCCGGCACTGCTAACGCTCATCACCAGGTCGTTCTTGCGGAAGCGTACATCGTCCACATGGACCGTGGCTCCATCGCGCACCTGCACAGCGGTGGCACACCCCTCCACCAGCGTGTTCAAGAGCAGTACTTGGGCGGCATTGGTGCCGTGGATCCCCGCAGCTTCTCCCCCCAACACAGCGCCGCCTTCGATCCGCACGCGGCCACCCTCCACCAACACACCACCCGGCCCACGACCGCGCGCAGCACCACGCACCACCACGTCCTTCAACACGGCCTTGGTCTGCGTCAATTGCACGATGGCACCTTGTACCAGGCCGCCGCGCACCTCCACTTCACCGCCCAGCACATGCAGGGCCGTACCACCGGGCGCGCCTTCAAGCACACAGCCTGTCACGAGCACGTTGGCCACGCCCTGCAGCCGCAACAAGGCCCCTTCTTTGCGGCCACCGCTCATCTGCAGGCCTGCGATCACCGCTCGGTCACCCGCACCGCCCACCACATAGATGCCCTTGTGCTGAACACCTTTCGCTGCTGGACGAATGAATACGGGATTGAGCTTGGTGCCGCGCACGTCCAACGCGCCCCGTACCTGCAACTGTGCGTCGGGACCCAGTTCGAGGCGGGCTCCAGGCAGCAAGATGACACGGTGCCCCTGCGGGAAACGCAGTTCGCCATCGATGCGGTACTTGCCCCGTGGGAAGACCACGCTGTCGCCCTGCGCGATCAACTTGGTCATCCGCTGCAACGTGGCGAGCGCGTCGGTGCTGGGTGCTGCAGCGGGTGCCAACGATGAAGGAGCCGCGGTGCCCGCCAACAGTGCGTGACCGGGAGGCGGCTCAAGCGGCAACCGGGTTCGGGTGACCCCTGTGCGGTCATCGAGTGCGGCCAACAATTCGTCGATCAAGGCCTCTGCACGGGCCATGTGCAGGGGTGATGAACCTGCCCCGTACAGCTTGGGGACCCAGGCGGCAGCTACGGCACGCATACGCTCCCGCAGTTCGCCCCGCTTGGCCTGTAGTTGGTCCTGTGCCTTGCGGAAGGCCGTTGCATACACCTCGCTATGGACCATCTTCCCGATCGGTCCTTCGCGCAGTGTGCTCATCGGGTTCACAGTAGTTGAGCGCGGTGCGCGCCATACGGGCCACAACTTCAATTCCGCCAGGCGATAGGCCACCGGTTGCTCACCGCTCCAGGGATCGTGCGGCACCGCCAGCGAGCGCAACAACGACCAACGGGCCCACGCATCCACATCCAGTGCATCCTTCGCTTCCTGCGCGCCCCGCCACAAGGCGTTCAGTTGGGCGTTGGCCAGGCTGTCCTCCTTCACCCGCGGGGCCAGCGCGTACGCAGCCCGGGGATCGAACACAACGTCCACCACCACCGCATCGCCGGCACCTTGTCGACGGAGGAAGTGTGCATCCACGACCTCCTCCTTCACATGCACACCGAGATCACGGCCGCACGAGATCACCCGCACCAGGGTCAGCTCCGGCGCGAGCACATCCAGCTCCACCGCCAGCAACTGCACCAAGCGCATACGCAACAATGCATCCGTCGCGGGCCGTAAGGTGAAGGACCGTTGACCGCGCAGGTCCGC
>JALOLX010000134.1 GCA_025455765.1 Flavobacteriales bacterium
CCCGTCGTAGTTGGAGAAGAGGAACAGGTTGCCGGCCGGATCGCACACCTGAGCGGGCAGCAAGCGAATGCTGGCGACCAGGAGCAGGGTGAGGATGGCTGAACGCACGGACAAAGGAACAATGAGCGTGGGCCTGCGGTTCAGTACGTGGGGCGGATGGTTGGAGCGCTGGCATCATTGGATCACCAGGCGCGTTGACCAGCGTTCGCCGTCAACATGCGCAATGGTGAGCAGGTACACCCCGCCCTGCAGTCCATCCACGTAGAGCATGTGCTGCGCGCTGCCGTTCCCAACCCATTCACGCACCGCACGGCCTTGGGCATCGCTGAGCACAATGCGGTGATCCGGACCGATCGGGCGGTCGGCTCGGAGCGTCACATGGTCCTCGGCCGGGTTGGGCAGGAGGCCCATGCGCGGGGTGTCGGCTCCGTTCGTTGCCGTGGTGAGCAGGACGAACTCGGCCTGGGCCACACAACCGTACACACTGGTCACCTCTACGCGATAGGTTCCGTTGAGCGTGGCAGGGATGGCCTGTTGATCGCTGTTGGGAAGGGCCTCTTCGTTCAACGTCCACCGATAGCGCAGGCCGGGTGTGCAGGTCAGGCTGTCGAACCCCAGCGGCATGATCTGAGGGTCCCAGAGCGCACAATCCACCAAGGTGTTCAGGGTGGTGTTGGTGATGATGGGCGGGTTCAGATCGAAGTAGATGCCGGCCGTATTGGTGATCTCTGTGAGGTGTGACAGACCAGGCTGCACCCCCATCCGAAAACGAACGAATCCCTGGCTGCCCAACGGGTCGCTTGCACTGTCGGGCAACAGGATCCCCTGCAGCCGCACCGTAAGCACACCGCCGCTATCCACACGGAGGTCGGTGGGGGCAAAGGAATAGGCGAGCAGCGTTAGGCGGCTCAGATCGGCCTGGGCGGGCAGGGTGTCGCGCAGCACGACGTTCACCGCTGGCGCATTGCCCGTGTTCTGGTAGCGGATGGTGTAATCGAGGTGATCGGTGCTGATATCCACCGCGCCGAACAGACCGAAGCCTTCCGGGTCGGAGCGCTTATCGTTGGGATCGTAGCTACAGGTCACAATGCCATCCCACGCCAGGCGAAGGGTGTCAACGATGGAGCCGGGAAGCTGCGGGTCGAACGAATAGGCCACCAGCCCGAAGTGGATGCTATCGCCAATGGCTGTGAAGTCCGGCCTTTGTGTCTGCAGCGCGATGGAAAAGCTGTTGTAGAAGCCCAGTCCGCTGTAGCTCCAGAAGTGCACGTGGTTGACCGTGGAGTCGGGTTGTGGTGTGGCGCTGACCAGGGTGAAGAGGGTATCCATTTCCAAGGCCAGGATGCCGCTTTCGGTGAAGTTGCCGAGGTTGGTCATGCTGATCCAGTGTTGGACCACATCATCGCACACCCCATCGGGCGGAACAAAGCCGAGATCGACCACGGAGTTCGCGTTGTTCACGAAGAGGCCGAAATCATTGTTCGCGCTGATGGGCGCATCCTCGCTCAGGAGCACCGTGTACTGGAGGCTGTCCGAGGTGATGCGCCAAAGGGTGGTATCGAACACCGGCCGAACGGTGAAGGTGCCTTCGCTCACCAGCGCTTGATAGGTGCCATTGTTGGCGGAGAAGGGGAAATTGGGTGCCGGTTCGGCGACCACGGTGGCCCACGGTGCGGGCATTTCCCCCGCATCACGTACGCCGTCCTGATCGGCGTCCCAGTAGAGGCGTCCTTGGATGCGGTAATAGCTGTTGAACCGGTTGTTCAGCCACACCAGGCGGGGTTCCACGTTCTCGGCATACACCACGTCAAGCAGCCCATCGTTGTCGATATCCGCGAGCAATGAACGGTTCAGTGCGGTGCTGTAAGGCTCATCGGGCTGCAGCGGGGTGGGCGCACCGAACTGGCCCAGGCCGTTGTTGGGCAACCAGCGGAACTGCGTGTAGTTCCCGTTCATGATGTCCAGGTCGCCATCGCTGTCCACATCATGCAGGTGCATCAGGTTGGTCACGTTCGTGGTATTCAGTTCCTGAGGCGCGGAGAAACTTCCGTTGCCCGTGTTCAGCACCACGTTCATCTCGTTGAACGCACCATTGATCACCAGATCGATGTCGTTGTCGCCATCCAGGTCGGCCGGATGGATCTGTACGGCGTCATCCACGAAGGTGGGCAGGTTGGGCTGGGTGGTGAAGGTGGCATTGCCATTGTTCCGGTACCAGCGCGCCACGAAGCTGTCGAAGTTCGCTGCCACCAGGTCGGGCAACCCATCGCCATTGATGTCGGCCTGTACCACGGGGCCCCGGGTGATGGAGGCGTCCACGGTGATGTGGGCACTGAACACCCCATTGTCGTTCCGGCGCCAGCCCACATGGGGGCTGCTGACCAAGTGGTCGAGGTCGCCATCGCCATCCACATCGGCCAGTTCCATGCGGTAGTTGTCCGGCAGGTATTGCTCCTGCAAGAGCTCCGCCGGTCCGAACACCCCTGCTATGTTCCGCATCCAATAGAGGTCGCGTATCACGCTTCCGCCGTGCAGGAAGAGCACATCCTGTGCGCCGTCCTGGTCAAGATCGTGCAGCGTGAAGTTGGTGACCTCATCTCCGTCAAAGAACAGTTCCTGTCCGGGCAGGAACGTTCCGGGTGCCACCTGCGTGAACAAGGTGACCGGTCGGAAGGTGCCCTGGGTCGTGATCAGGTCCAGGTCGCTGTCGCCGTCCACGTCCAACACATCCAGCCCGAAGGCTTCGTAGTAGCGGGGCACGGTGATGCGCGACCCGAAGGTGAGCCCTCCCAGGTTGAGGTGGTATACCACATCCTGGCTGCTGTTGCGGCGATAGCAGAGGTCCACGCGCCCGTCGCCATTGATGTCCTCAAGCATCGCCACATCCCCTCCAAAGGACACGGCCGGCGTGTGCTGCGCAAAGGACCCCTGACCGTTGTTCAGATAGAGGCGGGATGTTCCGAAGTGCCCGGTCAATATATCAAGGTCCCCGTCCTGGTCCATATCGGCCGCCCAGGCACCGCGCAATGAATTGATCACAGCGATGGGTACGACGGCCGAGAAGGTGCCATCACCCACGCCGGGATACCAGACCAGATCATCGCTTCCGTAGGCGACAAGCACATCCTTAACGCCATCGCCGTTCAGGTCCTCGAGCATCGAGGTCATCAGTCCAGGCAATGCAGCAGCGATGATGTTGGCCGGGCCAAAGGTGCCGTTGCCCAGATAGGCATGCCACACAATGGTCTGCGAACCGGGTTGCTGTGCAAGTACGTCCAGGTCGCCATCGTTGTCCACATCACCCAGATCGAACCTGTTCACGCCGTCGGCCGTGCTGCTGATGACGATCCCCGTGCTGAAGTCTCCGGTGCCGGTTCCCAGGTAGAGCTCCAGGCGGTCGTCGCTCGGGCTGGCCGCCACCAGGTCCATCGCACCGTCGGCATTGATATCCGCCACCCGCACGTAGGCTGGTTCCTGCAAGGTGCTGTTCACAGGGGCTGCATCGTACACGCCGGATCCATTGTTGCGCGCCACCAACAGTCCGTTCTGCGCACCGCCAGCCACCACCAGGTCCTTCACCCCATCGTTGTCCATGTCGGCCACCGCTAGTGAACGGGCCGCCGTGATGTCACTGAGCAATGCTTCGCCCCTCAAGTAGCGGTCTTCGCCCATGCCGCGATACACGTACACGGCCTGGTCGTAAGGCGATGCGGTGACGAGATCGGCGATGCCGTCCTGGTCCACATCCGTGAACAGTGCGTCGTTCATCACACCCGGGAAGTTGCCCCATATCACTTGTGGAGGGCCATACTGTGCGTGGAGCGCAGGCAGGGAACCCAACAGGGCGAGCAGTGCGGAACAGCGGGCGAACATGGCGTGAGGGTGTATGGAACGGCAAAGTTGATCCAACTTCTTGGGCTTATGGGGGGGATGCAATTCCATGGCAGCGGTACTTGTACACTGACCTCGGGAACGCTGTGAACGATGGTACACCTGCCGTTCCGTCGGCGTGTATGACGGTTGAGCTGCCGGGCGGGGCGCAGCGAAGAGGGGAGTCGGTAACGAAGGGTCCAGCAGGGAGCATCCAGGGATGACCGAACAAGCGGCAAGCACCGAAGGGTCGGTGCAGCGCACCAGTGACACAAGGTCCAGCGTGGCAAACCCATGTCAACCACCCGGCCATGCGCGCATTTTCAGAGCTCCACCCGGTACACATCCATCCCGTTCCGCAGGATGCTGGTGGCATGGAACCCACCGGGGTCGGGGATCTCCTCCACCAGATCGAAGAGCACACAGTGCTGCGGAAGACCGGTGAACAGCAGGGTGAAGTGTACGCTGCGGCCGGGGGGCACGGGCATCCAGGTGGGGGCCAGCGGGATCCCCTCGGCGAACAGCAGTTGGCTGCGGTGTCCACTGTGGCGGCATACCAGGTAGGCGCAGTTCCGGGTGGGTGCGCTCTTTCGCTGGTGCTATCGTCACTTCCTCGTATTCCATCGCTCGTCGTGCAAGATAGCAGGATGAGGTCAAGCTGTCCACACACCCCGTAGGGTCCGCGTACCTTGCGGGCCCGCCATGAACGCCCCCCGCCTTCTGTTCCTGCTCGGCCACCACCTGGGCCTCACCGCTTTGCTGGTCGCACAGACCCCCATCTGCACCATCCAAGGCAGCGGCGCGAGCAGTGCGCTCGATGGCGAGGTCCACACCACCACGGGCATCATCACGGCCATCCACGTGGGCCCTGGCACCATCCAAGGCTACTTCATCGAGGACCCCACCTGCGATGCCAGCGCGACCACCAGCAACGGCCTCTTCATCTACCAGCCCAACGCCACGGGCATCAGCGTGGGTCAGCGTGTGCAGGTGACCGGTACCGTGGATGAGTTCCAAGGGCTCACCGAGCTGCGCAGCATCACCAATGTGCAGGTGCTGGGTACTGGCACCGTCGCTCCTATGGACATCTCCCTGCCCATCACCGCGCTGAACACTTGGGAGCGCTACGAGGGCATGCTCCTGCGCTTCCCGCAGCAACTGGTGGTCACCGATACGCGCAACTGGATCCAATACGGCGAAGTGATGCTCGCCACGGAGCGCTTGCCCTTCCCCACCGAGGTGGTGGACCCGAACGATGCGGTGGCCGGCAACACGACGAGCAGCGGAACGTCCAACGCGGCGGCCGTAAGCGCACGGTTCGCCCTGAACGAACGTTCGCGCATCCTGCTCGATGATGGACGCACCAGCAGTTATCCCGAGCCGCCACCATTGCTCGGTCCACAGGGCACGTTGCGCACGGGCAGCTCCGTCACCGGCCTCACCGCGGTGCTCAGCTACGCCTTCGATGCTTTTCGCTTGCATCCGGCCGGTGCCGTGCCGCTGGTCCACGCGTCGCGGCCCACAGTGCCCGAGGTGCAGGGGGATATCCGGCTCGCATCGCTCAATGTGCTCAACTACTTCACCACCCTGGACGTGTGGGGTGCGGTGACGTCCGCTGAACTGCAACGCCAACGCACCAAGCTGGTGGCCGCCTTGCAAGCGCTGGATGCCGATGCATTGGTGTTGTGCGAGCTGGAGAACAACGATGTGGCGTGGGCCGATCTGCTCGCCGCGCTCAACGCAGCCGTAGGTGCGGGTACCTATGCCGTGCGCGAGGCGGATGCTTCCGGCAGTGGGGGTACGAAGACCGTTCTGCTCTACAAGACCGCCGTGCTTACTGCCCAAGGCTCCCTGCAAGCGCTCAACACCTCGATCTTCCAGCGCCCGCATCTTACCCAAGCCTTCGTAGTGAACAGCACCGGCGCCCGCTTCCTGTTGAGCAGCGTACACCTCCGCAGCAAGCTCTGCGACAACGCCACGGGCCTCAACCTCGATCAAGGGGATGGCCAGGGCTGCTACAACGCGCTGCGTCGCGATCAGGTCACGGCCCTGCTCGATCACTGGAGCGATGTGCGAACATCCACGGGCATCCCGGCGCAGTTCATCCTCGGCGACTTCAACACCTATGCGCAGGAGGATCCCATCGACCGGCTGCGCGCCGGTGGCTTGGTGGAGCTGCTCGCGGAGAACGCGTACAGCTATCGTTTCGAGGGCACCTTCGGTCGCCTGGACCATGGCTTTGGTACGGCACCCGCGGTGGCAGCGATGGCTGGTGCGGGCGTGTGGAACCTCAACAGCGACGAACCCGCTGAGCTGGACTACCGCGAGGAGAACCTTGCGCGCTACCAACCCGGCCCATACCGCAGTGCGGACCACGATGCTGTGGTGATCGGCCTGAACAGCGACCTGATCAATGTGGGGATCGCACCGGTTGAGGCCAATGACGCGCACATGCAGGTGCGGCGCCTGGCGGAGGGCCTGCGCTGGACCACCACGGACAACGCACCCTTCCACGTGGAGGTGTACGATGTTCAGGGCAGGCTGTTGTTCACTACGACACCGCATGTCGTAGTGGTGACGCAGCCCCTGCATGAGATCGCATCGCAGGTCCTCGTATGGCGTGCGGTGCGTTCGGATGGCTTGCCCATCGCTCAGGGTCGTGTGCAGTGGTGATCGCGCTACGGCCCGTTCGTGCCCAATAGGGGGCGAATTGGTGGACAGTGCGTAGCTTGTGGCAGCTAAACCCACGTGCCATGCTACGCAGATCGCTTCTTTCGTGCGTGTTGCTCACCCACCTGCTCTGCGCGCAGTCGTTCGAGTGGGCGCAAGGTGTGTATGGCGGTCAGTTCGATCAGGTCCTGGCGCGCGCCGTGACCATGGACGGCCAGGCGGCGGTGATCACGGCGGGGGAGTTCAACACTACGGTGGACATCGATCCGGGTACGAGCGTACAGAACATCACCAGCGCAGGGGGGACGGACATCTGGATCCGCAAATGCGATGCTCTGGGGCAGTTCCTCTGGGGCGTACGCATCGGTGGCACAGCAGGTGATCAGGTGTTCGCGCTGGCCGTGGATGGCGATGGCAATATTCTCCTCACAGGCCGCATCATCGGTCAAGTGGACCTCGATCCCGGACCCGGACAGGAACTGGTGACCACACAGAACAGTGGCGCCGATGTGTTCGTGTTGAAGCTCGATGCGCAGGGCAACTACCTCTGGGGTCGGGTCGTCGGCGGACTTGGCACGGACCAGGGGAACAGCCTCGCAGTGGATGCGGCGGGTAACGTGATCACGGTTGGTGTTTTGGGCAATGGTGGGGACCTGGACCCCGGGCCAGGTGCAGCCACAGTCACGAGTGCGGGGCAGCAGGACCTCTTCGTGCAGAAGCTCGATGCGGCGGGCAACTTCATCTGGGGGCATGCAGTGGGCGGATCCGGCAATGATGTGGCGTACGACGTGGCCATCGGACCTACAGGTGAGGTGGTGCTTTGCGGGGAGTTCCGCGCCACGGTCGACTTCGATCCCGGGCCGGGTGTCAGCAGCCTTACCACAGGAGGCGCTGAGGACGCGTTCGTGCAGAAATTGCTCGCGGACGGCAGCCATGTGTGGGCACATCGCTTCGGTGGCAGTGGCAGTGAACGTGTGCGTTCGGTCGTCGTGGGATCGGACGGCGCGGTCAGCTTCACCGGGCGCATCACCAGCATCACCGACTTCGATCCCGGGCCCGGTGTGTTCGAGCTGCCGGGTGCCAATACGGAGGATGCGTTCATCGCGCAGCTGAGCGGCGATGGTGCCTTCGCCTGGGCCTTCCGCCTCGCCACCTTCCTCAACGAAGGCTTGGCCCTCGCCGTGGACGCGGACGACAACCTGTACAGCACGGGCAGCTTCGGCACCGTCAGCAATACCCCGCTTGACCTTGACCCCGGCCCTGGGTCGACCCCGGTGATCGCCAACGGTGGGGGTGACTGTTGGTTGGCCAGTTACGAAGCCACAGGCGCCTTCCGATGGGGCTTCGCGGTAGGCAGTGCACAGAACGATGTACCCCAGGCGCTCGCGGTCGGTCTGGCGGGTCGTGTGGCACTGGCCGGTTCACATCGGCAGACCATCGACCTCGACCCTTCGGCGTCCGTCTTCAACCTCACCACCGCAAGCCCTTCGGCCAGCGGCGCGTTCACGGCTGTATATGGGGTGCGTAAGGTGGAAGCGGTATACGTGCGGCTGAAGGCTTTTCTGCAAGGCGCTTATCAGAACGACTTCATCCAACAGCGCGACGACCTGCGCGTGGCGGGTTTGATACCGGTGAACGAACCCTACAGCGCCATGGGCTTCAGCATCGACGATACCCTGCAGACCAACCCGCTGGTGCTCACGTGGAGCCTCAGCGCAGCCATCATCGATTGGGTGCTTGTGGAACTCCGCGACCCGCTGGAACCGGCCACCGTGCTCAACCGTCAAGTGGGCCTGTTGCGCGCCAGCGGCGATGTGGTGGCGCCCGATGGGGTCTCCGCCATCGCCTTCGATCGACCCAACGGACCGTATCGTGTGGCGATCCGACACCGCAACCACTTGGGCGCGATGACCGCCGTTCCTGTGGCGCTTTCGCAATCCCCCACCACGCTCGACTTCCGTTCACCGGCACTCGCCACGTGGGGAACCGATGCCCAGCACGAGGTGAACGGTGTTCGCATGCTGTGGAGCGGCAATACGTTGTTGGACGCCACCCTGCGCTATACCGGTGCCTCCAATGATCGCGATCCCGTGCTGGCGCGGATCGGCGGTCTCATCCCCACCAACGTGGTGGGCGGCTATTGGCCGGAGGATGTGAACCTCGATGGCCTGGTGAAATATGCGGGTGCCTTCAACGACCGCGACCTCATCCTGCAGAACATCGGAGGGTCGGTGCCTACTGCTGAGCGCTGGGAGCAGTTGCCCTGAGCAGGTGGCGTACGGTAGACGCTAGCCAGCAGCGAGGTCGCCAGCGCTTCATTACGATCACCGATCTTGCACCCATGCGCCACCTGCTTTCCCTGTTGTTCATCGCGTGGGGCCTCGCATCCAATGCGCAGTTGGACAGCCTTCTGCGCGCGCTGCAAAAGCTCCCGAAGGACACCAGCAGGTTACCTGTGCTCACCGAACTGCTGCGCAACACCGTCTACCACGATCCTGATAGCGCACTGGTGTTCGCCGCTCAGTACCGTGCGCTGGCACGTGCAGCAGGCGACAGCATGGAGCTGGGCAAAGGCCACAACTACACGGGCATGTGTTACTCCTTCATCGGGGAGCAGGACGAAGCGCTGCGCCACTACTTGCAAGGGCTCGCATGCTTCGAGCGCGGTGATGATCCGTGGTACACGGCCATGGCGCATAACAATGTGGCCACCGTGATGGAGAAGACCGGTCGTATGGATGAAGCGGCGCATTCCTATCGAATGGCCTTGGCAGGGTTCAAAGCCATACCGGATAGTGCATGGATCGCCAATGTGGGCAACAACCTCGGCAATGTGTTCCACGCCAATGGGCAATTGGATAGTGCCATATCCTGATGTCACTGGGAGAGGTTCTGTTCGCTGCCCAGGTGCGGATGAACCTGGCGAATTCCCATTACATGCAAGGGCGCAAGGCACAGGCATTGGAGTTGATCCGCGGCGCTGTAGCCATCCATTCGCGCGAAGCGGATGAAGTGAACCACGCGGACCTGCTCCTTAACCTTGGCCGCCTGCAGGGCGAGAACGGCATCGATGATAGTGCGTTGGTCAACCTGCGTGCGGGGATCGCGCTGGCCCGGCAGGTGGGGGCACGACAGGCCGAGGCCGAAGGAGCGTCCTTCCTCAGCGACTACTACGAGCAACGGGGCGAGGCGGACTCTGCACTGTTCCACTTCAAGCGCATGAAGGAACTGCGCGATGCGCTGTTCGATGAAGAGCGCGCCGCACAGATCGCCGAGATGAAGGAGAAGTATGAAAGCGGCCGGAAAGATGTACTCATCGCAGAGGGCAGAGCGCAGTTGGAGCGACGCGCCCTCACCATCAAAGCCATTGCGGGCGGTGCATTGCTGTTGCTCGCAGCAGCCCTCTTCGCCTATCGCGCATACCGCATAAAGCAGCGAGGAGAAGCCGAGCTGGCACAGAAGAACGCCGTCATCGAACAACAGCTGCGCGAGAAGGAGCTCCTGGTGCGCGAGATCCACCACCGCGTGAAGAACAACCTGCAGACCGTGAGCAGCCTGCTGAGCATCCAAGGACGGGCGATCACCGATGAGAAAGCGAAACAGGCCGTGAACGACGGTCGCCTCCGGGTGAAGAGCATGGCCTTGATCCACCAGGACCTCTACCGCGAGGGTGACCTCACAGGCGTGCGCATGAAGGAGTACGTGGAGAAGCTTGCCACCAGCCTCATCAACAGCTACGACAGCAGCCATCGCGTCACGCTCGCGTGCCAGGTGGAGGATATCAGCCTCGATGTGGACACCGCCGTTCCGATCGGCTTGATCCTCAACGAGCTCATCACCAACGCGCTCAAATACGCTTGGCCTCATGGACGACAAGGAGCGCTCACCATCACGCTGGGCCGCGCGGATGATGGGTTGCACCTCGGTGTGAAGGACGATGGCGTGGGCTATGACCCACGGGCAACGCGCAGCACGGAGAGCACCGGTTTTGGACTGGGCATGATCAAGACCTTCGCCACAAAGCTCAAGGCGGAATGGAGCATACGGAACGAAGCGGGTACGGTGGTTGAATTGATCATCCGGAATTTC
>JALOLX010000135.1 GCA_025455765.1 Flavobacteriales bacterium
GGCAGGCGGTCTACATGATGGGCGAGGGCATAGCGGCATGCTGCAGCCAAATAGCCGGCCTGGCGCATACCGCCCCCCATGCGCTTGCGGATACGGCGTGCCTCCAGGATATGGGCGTGCGTACCCAACAGCACACTGCCCACCGGCGCACCAAGACCCTTGCTCAAACACACGCTCACCGTGTCGAACGGTTGCCCCCATTCCACCGGCTTCCGCCCATCGACCGCCATGGCGTTGAAGATGCGGGCGCCATCGAGGTGCAAGGCAAGCCCGTGCGCATCACAGACCGTTCTGATCCGCTTGACCTCTTCCAGGTCCCACACAGCCCCACCCCCCCGGTTATGGCTGTTCTCGATGTTCACCAGCCGGGTGCGGGCCACATAGCTGTCCGCAGCGTTATTGATAGCGGCCTCCACCGCTTCCGCCGTAAAGCGTCCACGGTCGTTCTTCACGAAGCGCACGCTGCAACCGCTGTTCGCCATGATCCCGCCGCCCTCATAGCGATAGATGTGCATGCCTTCATCACCGATCACCTCGTCCCCGGGCCGCGTATGCACCCGTACAGCGATCTGGTTGGTCATCGTGCCGCTGGGACAGAACACCCCCGCTTCCTTCCCGAACCGTTCCGCAAGCTCCTGCTCCAGTGCGTTCACCTCGATATCCTCCCCGAAAACATCATCGCCCACCGAGGCCTGCATCATGGCCTGCAGCATGGCGGGGGTGGGACGTGTAACGGTGTCGGAGCGCAGATCGATCATGGTGTCATCACAGGTTCACGCGAATTCATGTCCAACGAGCGCGCCAAGGCACCTGAAAAAATGGTGGCACCACGATGGCGCAGATGCACGTTATCCCGCCACAGGTCGATGTTGTCGAGTGCGTTCAAGGCCAGTTCATCTGGCATTATCCAACGCGGTGATGGTCCCAACAGTTCATGGACCCTTGCGTTGTAGGCGGCTCGCTCTGCGGTCGTGCGGTACAGAGGAGAGGTGAACAGGATGAGCTCAATGCCATGAGATCGGCAAACCGAGTCGACGTAGTGTACGGGTTCAAGAATGCGCTCACGAATATGCTGCTCGTTCCATCGGGCAGCGTATGACGAGGCGTTCACCGAATCCTTGTGTGCGGTGAAGCGGGTCCGTTCGGCATCTTGCGGTTGGTCTGCACGCCTTACGTATCCGCGCTGATCATTCCTTACCGTGGGTGCTGGCATCAACCAGGTCCGGAGTAAGCCAGGAACCATGCCATTGAAGCGGTACATATCAGACCAGAAAGCCACACGCTCCAACGGATGTAGCTCATTTATCCGATCGGTCACATAGGGCACTGACCCGTAGAACCGACGCAGGAAACGGACATCACCGCTGGCGTTGTGCAGCAAGGCATCGTCAGGGTCGACATGCAACAGCAGCGTCCTTGAAGGCATTGCGTTCCGGTCGCTCAGTACGGCCACCAATGCGGATTGGAACGCGACCGACATGCCGTTGTGCGATAGGTTGTAAGCGGTCGGGGAAAGACTATCCGGGATCACGTGATGATGCGCACGAGAGCTGCCCAACACCAGGATATCCGGTCTTGCTGCTTTGAGATAACGGTTCAGGTCGCCACCGTTCTGTCCCTCCGATCCGGCATCGTATAGCTGTTCCAGTGAACGGCCAAGCAGGCGGTCCACCAGAATGACGGCGCTCACCGAGAGGAGTAGGTACACCAGCAGCTGCTTCATCATCAGAACTGGAAATAGATGAACTGACTGCCTTCTGAAATACCGAAAAGTGCAATGGTCAAAAGCACAAATAGGGTGATCATGACCTGAACGAACAGGTGCGCACGAGCAAACCGTACATGTACATCCATGCGGCGATGAAGCAGGAACTCGAAGGCCAGTAGGAGCGGCAGAACGATGAGGATGTTCGCAAGCACGGACCGGTCCTGTATGTTCAGAGGACCGCTCAAGGTGAACATCCGTGTCAGGATGGTCCATGCCTGTTCAAAGCTCTGTGATCGGAAGAACACCCACGTGATGCAGATGAAAACGAATACGTACACAACGCCAAATACCCGTGAGATCCATGTTCCGCTCAACATGGTCGTGGCTCGACTGTTCCGAAAGGCGCGCTCAAGCGCCAGCGCACCACCGTTCAATCCACCCCATATGACAAAGTTCCAACTCGCGCCATGCCACAATCCGCCCAGGAGCATGGTGAGCATCAGGTTCCGGTAGGTGTTCCATGAGCCGTGACGATTGCCTCCCAATGGAATGTAGAGATAGTCCCTCAGCCAGGTGCTCAGACTGATGTGCCAGCGCTGCCAGAACTCGGTGATGCGCTTGCTGAAGTACGGTAGCTTGAAGTTCTCCATCAGCTCATAACCCAGCATCCGCGCTACGCCGATCGCGATATCAGTATATCCACTGAAGTCGCAATAGATCTGAAAGGCGAATAGAACGGTTCCGAGCAGCAGCGTGGGTCCGCTTTGTAACTCATAGTTATTGTAGATGCTGTTGACCTGGATGGCGAGCGTGTCCGCTACCACCACCTTCTTAAAAAAGCCCAAGAGTACTTGACTGACACCTCGCATGATATCGGTCTGTGTGACGACCGACCGTGGAGCCTTTAGCTGTGGCAATAAGGCACTGGCACGTTCGATAGGACCGGCCACCAACTGCGGGAAGAATGAAACATAAAGCGCAAAGCGACCCAAATGTCGCTCAGGTTCAAGCTGGCGTCGATACACATCGATACTATAGCTCATGGTTTGAAAGGTGTAGAACGATATGCCTACCGGCAGCAACCACGTGTGTTTGGCTGGCGTTACCGAGATATCGAACATAGCACCCAGCTGCACCAAGGTGTCTTGGAAGAAGTTGTGGTATTTAAAGAAGAAAAGTATGCCCAGATTGCTCACCAAGCTCATCCAAAGACCGAGTCGCCTTTTGGGTTCCGCGTCGGCCGATAAAAGTGTTCGGCCCAACGCATAGTCGATCATGGTGGAGATGACCAGAATGCCAGCATAAGCCACATTCCAATACATGTAGAAGAAGTAGCTCCCGATCAACAGAAGGATCCATCGATGTCGAACAGGCAGCATCCAATGGAGGATGAACACCACCGCATAGAAGATGACGAAAACGAACGAGTTGAAGATCACCCGGGTACTCTGTTCTGTGCAGGGCGAATGTAAGGCGGTCAGTTGAGCGGTGGTGGTGGTTCAGGGCTCACACCCGCCTGCTGACCAGCGCACCATCACGTACCGTGAGCAGGACGCTCTCCACCCGCGGGTCTTCCTTCACCCGGGTCGCATAGTCTGCGAGCCCGCGCGTCTCGTCATCCAGGTCCGGACCGGTGCGCAGGACCTTTCCGCTCCATAGCACGTTGTCCGCAATGATGAGTCCGCCCGGACGTACCCGATCCACCACCAGCTCGAAATACCGGGTGTACTGCTGCTTGTCCGCATCGATGAACACCAGGTCCCACGGGCCGGGAAGTTCTGGTATCAAGGCTGCCGCAGGGGCGATGTGCTGATGGATCCGTCCGCTCCATCCAGCACGTGCCACATAGCGCCCCACCAGCTCTGCATGGCGCGCGTCGATATCCACAGTGTGCAGCTCACCGTCCGGCATCATCCCTTCTGCGAGACATAACGCGCTGTACCCCGTGAACGTGCCGATCTCCAGGATACGTCGGGGGCGCAGCAGATGGCTGAACAAGCTCAAGAGCCTTCCCTGAACATGGCCGCTGAGCATGCGCGGTGCGGTGGATACACGGTGCGTCTCTGCCACTAGCTCAGCCAACAAGGCAGGTTCGGCACTGCTGTGCAAGGCGGCATACTGTTCAAGTTCAGGCAGCAGGTCCATGGTTCACGGGGTCTTCACGATGCGGTGTTGTCGGCTGTTTGTTCCTTCTATGCGAAGCACATAGAGGCCCGCGGCTAGTGCACTGATGTCGATCACGCCTTCTTTTGCGGACCAACGCATGACCTCCTGTCCGCTGCTGTTCAACAGCCGCAGGGTGTGGTCGCCAGGTCCAAGTGTGCCGTAGAGGTGAAGGACACCACTGGTGGGAACAGGATACGGATCAGCCCACTGTGTCCCCTGCTCCGCGATGCCCACCGGCACCTCCAGGGTCCACCAGTCCCGGTACCGTTGCGTGGCATCACTGCCCGTTCCGAAGTACAGGCGGCCAGCCACCTCCACGAGCACAGCGCCGCGCCGTGGACCAGCAGGCAAGGCCGGCAACGCGGACCAACTGTCCGCCCAAGGGTCATAGCGCCACACATCCGCGTGTATGGTAACCGGCGGACCGGCATCCACGCCACCGATGAGCACACCACCTCCATGGACCGTGACGCCATCGCTGGCATAGCGGCCTTCGGGCAGGGCCGCCCGTGCAGACCATTGCCCGCTCGCTGCGTCATAGGCCAGGTGCTGGTCCAGGTCCTCGAAGCTCCCGGTCGCTCCGCCCACCACATGCATCGTGCTGCCGATCACGAAGCTGGCTGCCCGGTGCACACTGACAGGAGGCGCCGGTGCCGCAGTCCATATGGAGGTGTTCGGGTCGAAGATCTGGTGTACTTCGGCCACCGTCCCGTCGGTTGCGATGCCTCCGATCACATGCACTTGGCCTTGACAGACGTTGCCAGTGGCGGCCAGCACAGGGGTGGGGAGGGGAGGCTGCTGTTGCCAAGCGCCAACGTTCGGTTCATACGTCCACACCTCGTTCGTCGCACCTGCTCCGGTCGTGCCACCCAGCACGTACCCCGTTCCGTTCCAGGTCACTGCCGCCGCGTATTGACGACCATTTCCCGGCAGGGTAGCGATCGGGGTCCAGCTCTGGTCCACCGTATTGAAGCGGTACCAGTCGTTGGTCAGGTTGAAGCCCACGTCCATCCCGGTCCCTACATAGATGTCCGTACCGATCACAAAGGCGGCTGCATCGTCGCGCGGTTGGCCGGGGAAGTCCGGCAAGGGTGACCACTCCTGGGCAGAGACCACACCCGTCATCAGCGCCATTGTCCAAGGTAGCCAACGCATGGACCGAAGGTAGCCACAGCGATCTTAGCACCCCGATGATGGAATGGGAAGACCGAACGATGGAAGTGGAGGGTGTGGGCCTGGCCGTCCGGACCGGTAGGGTGGGAACTGCGCCT
>JALOLX010000136.1 GCA_025455765.1 Flavobacteriales bacterium
ACATCTTCGATCGCGTACAGGATGCGATAGTCACCGGCACGCACACGCCACATGTCGCCATCTGCGCCCTTAAGCTTCAAACAACCTGCCGGTCGCGGGTTCTCCTCCAGCTCGTCGAGCTTTCGGGATACGAGCCTGAGGTGCGGCTGCGGAAGCTTCTCCAGCTCTTTCTCAGCCGACCGCGTGAAGACCAGCGTGTATTTCACAGGCGACCTTCTTTCTTTAGCCGCGCCTTGATCGTTGTCCAGGGAACTCGCTTCTCGTCCTTGCGGCTCTCCGCGATCATCACATCCACCAGATCCTGGATCCACTCGCGCTCATCCTTGACCGCCTTCAGGTCGATCTGCATGTAGCGGCGCTTCTTCGCTTTGTCTTCGATGATGGTAACGCCTTTCATACGAACGAAGATACGATGGGGAATGAAGTTTTCCGGCGCCTTGGTGTATCGAGGCCGTCACTCGAGTGAACCGGAACGACCACTGGCGAACTTCAGTGCAGCCTCCACATCGGCCAGTTCAAGGTCGGGCAATTCTTCAACGACCTGCTGCGACGAAAGACCGGAAGTGAGCAGGTCCAGAATGTCGGTGACGCGGATGCGCATGCCGCGAATGCAGGGACGACCTCCGCACAATTCAGGGTCTACGGTGATGCGGTCCATCAGGTAGGTCATTGCTGCGACGCGTATGAACCAAAGTTAAGGAGATCGTAGACCATCCATGACGACTGGTCTTCGGAGTCGCGGGTCTTGATCACCTGTCGGATGCGGTGTTCGGCGGCGTAGGTGCTGTCAGTTGCAGGGCCATAGAAGACCATGCGGATAGAGAAGGGAGAGGTGTCTTGGCCGATGGAGGCGATTGACAGGAATGCGAGTGCGAGGCTTACGCACAGTCGCGAATACCTCCGGGAGGTGATCGCTTCATACATGAGCTCCTTGCGGCATAAGTGCTAGAATTCGCTGCTTACGAATGTGACCTTCATGACAACGGGTTGCCCAATTGAGCCCCTCACCGATCTGGGCAACCGGAGGGTCAGGCCCTCTTTGCTCCGAACGAAGTCCACCTTACCGTGACCTAGGCAACTTACCTTTTCGCCGTAGACCGAGCTTGAGAACGGGATCGTGACAGTTCCGGCTCCGACCAGCTGTGGGTCGAGGAAGACGTAGGCCGTCTTCCGCTCTCCAGAGCGCCAGGCAAATGTTCTTCCAATTATGTCGGACAAGCCGCCGACGGAGGAAGCTCTCGTCCCATACACCGCCTCCCCGTTCACCTTCAGCCATTCCCCCACCTCCTTCAGGCGCACATAGGCCGTTGAGTCGAGTTGTCCATCCGGCCCCGGTGCCACGTTCAACAGCAGACTTCCTCCCCGCGACACCACGTTCACCAGTGTGCGGATGATCTCGTCGGTGCTCTTGTACTGCTCGTTGGGTACCCAGCTCCAACTGGTGCCCATGGGCATGCAGGTCTCCCAGGGCACACCGAGGTCCGCATCGGGCACATGGCCTTCGGGCGTCACGTAGTTCTCGTACGCGCCGCCTACCGTGCGGTCCACCACCAGCAGGCCGGGTTGATGCTTCCGTGCCATCGTTGCGATACGTGGCATGTCGATGTCCTGCTCGATGGTGATGGCCTTCTGCCAGCTCACGGTCGTGTCGATGGTGTTCAGCGGACGCACCCAACCGCCGTCGAGCCAGAGGATGTCCACCGAGCCATAGCCGGTCATAAGTTCCTCGATCTGGGTATAGGTGTGGTCCTTGAAGGCCTGCCAGCGCTCGGGATGTTTGGTGGGCAGGTAGTTCACGCTGCGGTCCTTGGGCGGGAAGTAGGGCCACCAGTAATCGGGGCTATGCCAGTCCGGCTTGCTGAAGTAGGCTCCTGTCCACAGGCCTTGTGCGCGGAAGGCGGTGAAGATCTCCTTGGTCGCGTTGGCACGTGCGTTATTGTGGAAGGGGGTGTTCGGCGAGGTGATCTTGTAGTCCGTGGTCTTCGTATCGAACATGCAGAAGCCATCGTGGTGCTTGGTGGTGAAGACCACGTACTTCATGCCGGCGTCCTTCGCGGCACGAGCCCACTTGTCCGGATCGAACTTCACGGGGTTGAAGGTGGTCTGCAGCGCCTCGTAGTTCTTCAGGTACTCCGCGTAGGTGGCACCGTGCTGGGGCTTGCGTTTGCACCAGTCCTCATCCTCCGGGCAGATGCTCCAGCTCTCCACCACGCCCCATTGGCTGTAGGGCCCCCAATGCATGAGCAGCCCGAACTTCAGGTTCTTCCACTGCTCCAGTTTGGCGGCTACGGCGGGCTCGGTGGGAGCGAGGTAGGGGGCCTGCGCAACGCCTGCCAACGTAGCATGGAGCGCAAGGATGAGCAGCGTGGAACGGATGATCATGCGCCCAAAGTAGCGCACACTTCGGCAGGTTCAAGCGGTGCCCAACAGCAGGATGCTCGTCCACGTACAGGCGAAGCCGAGTGCACCACCGGCGATCACTTGGGCCTGCGTGTGGTCGCTGCTGAGCAGACGTGCAGTGGCCAGCAGGCCGGCAACGGCAATGAGCAAGGCCAGCACGGGCAGCAGACCCAGGTGGTGCAGGGAGTTCACAGCGGCCAACGCGCCGATGAGCCCGCCCATGCCTACCAGGTGTGCGCTGATCTTCCAGCGCAGGGTGATGAGCAGGGTGAGCAGCAGGGCCACGAACGCACCGATGAGCATGGCCGCCACGGCCGGGTGGAAGGGTGTGCGGTGCATCAGGTACCACGTGGCGCCGAAGTAGATCAGTGTGATGCCATAGGCCACCGGTCGTTCGCGTCGCTCATGCAGTTCCAGCGAGGTGATCACACGGGCGCGCACCAGCAACTGCATGCTCACCAAGGGGAACAGCGCGGACATGAGCGCGACCATGGCGATGGCCATCGGCCTGCGGTCGGGTGGGACGAAGAAGGCCAGTCCGGGGTCAAGGGTGATCAGGGCCCAGAAAGCGATGGTGGGCATGAACACCGGATGCAGGAGCACCGAGAGCAGGCGTGCGGCGGTTACCATGGCGGAGGCCCGGTCACAGTTCCTTGCGCAGGCGTGCTACCGGCAGGCTGAGCTGCTCGCGGTACTTGGCCACGGTGCGCCGTGCGATGTTATAGCCCTTGTCCTTCAGCAAGGCGGTGAGCTCATCATCCGTAAGCGGCTTCTGCTTGTTCTCCGCCTCGATGGCATCCTTCAGGATCTTCTTCACCTCGCGGGTGCTCACCTCTTCGCCGCTATCGGTGCTAAGGCTCTCGCTGAAGAAGAACTTGAGCAGGAAGGTGCCGTAGTTGGTCTGTACGTATTTGCTGCTGGCCACGCGGCTCACCGTGCTGATGTCAAGTCCTACGCGCTCTGCAATATCCTTCAGGATCATCGGCTTCAGCTTGGTCTCGTCGCCGGTGAGGAAGAACTCGCGTTGGAGTTCCATGATGGCCTCCATGGTCAACAGCAGGGTGTGCTGCCGCTGTTTGATGGCATCGATGAACCACTTGGCGCTATCCAGCTTCTGCTTGATGAAGGTGAGCGCTTCACGGGCATCCTTGTCCTTCTTGTTGCGCGCATAGTCCTGCATCATCTCGCGGTAGGCACGGCTCACGCGGAGTTCAGGAGCATTGCGACTGTTGAGGGAGAGCTCCAACTGCCCGTCGATGGCCATCACCGAGAAGTCGGGGATGATCTCCTGTACGGGCTTGTCGGTCTCGCGGATGGTATTGCCGGGCTTGGGGTTCAGGCGCACGATCAGATCGATGGCCTCCTTCAGCGCTTCCTCATCGATCTCGAGCCTGTCGAGGATGCGTTCGTAGTGCTTCTTGCTGAAGGCTTCGAAGTGCTTGTCCAGGATCACTTCGGCCACGCGCTGTTCCAGGCTATGTGGCATGCGGCGGACCTGGATCAACAGGCACTCGCGGAGATCGCGCGCACCCACACCGGCGGGATCCAGCTGTTGCACCTCGCGCAAGGCCTCCTCCAGCTCGGCACGGGTACACATCACACTTTGGGTGAAGGCCAGGTCGTTGACAATGGCATCCAGTTCGCGGCGCAGGTAACCGTCCTCGTCGAGGTTGCCGATGAGGTGTTCCGCGAGCTGTTCGGTGCGGTCATCGATGTCGCGCAGACCGAGCTGGGCCATCATGTTGTCCTGGAAGGTGGTGCCACCGGCCAGGGGCATTTCGCGCTCCTCTTCATCCGGCCCGCTGTTCTTCACACTGAGCTTGTAGTCCGGAGTATCATCATCCTGGAAGTAGTCGCTCAGGTCGAAGTCGTCGCGCTCGTTCTCCGTATCGCTGCCCACATCCTCGTTCTCCGCAATGGCCTGCTCTTCAGTGGGCAGTTCGTCATCATGCATGTCGTCACCCTCTTCCAGCGCGGGGTTCTCCTCGATCTCCTGCTTGATGCGTTGCTCCAATTCGATGGTCGGCACCTGCAGCAGCTTCATCAATTGGATCTGCTGGGGCGAGAGCTTCTGCTGGAGCTTCTGGAAAAGGCCTTGTTTGAGCATTGCGCTGCGAAAATACGGGTGCCCGATGCCACACCGAGGGAACGAAGCATCAACTTTGTGTCATGCGTGCATTGTTCTCCCTGCTCTGCAGCGTTGTCCCCCTGCTTCTATGGGCTCAGCGGTCGGACACCCTGCGCTTCCGGTCCGCCGCCTTCGGCACTGAGCGCGAGGTGGTCGTTCACCTGCCCGAGTTCCACCGCTTGGCCAGTGATCAGGTGCGGATGCCGGTGTTCATCCTGCTGGATGGGCAGCACGAGTGGTTCATCGATCCGTTGTTGAACGACATCCGCTTCCTGCAGTACACGCACCAAGTGCCACAGGCTATTGTGGTCACGGTGCCGCATGTGGACCGCGTGGTGGAGAGCGCGCCGGACAGCATCACCCAGCCCACCATGCCGTTGTTGGAGCTCCTGACCAAGGAGCTACCTCCTCTGCTTCGGCCATACGATCCGGGTGATGTGACGGTATTGGTGGGCCATTCGTTCACCGCGAGTTTTGCGCTCTATGCCTACCTCGCTGCGCCCGATTCCTTCGATGCGGTGATCGCACTGTCGCCCTTGCACCTCGTGGAGCGTTCCCTTCCGTTGGTGGCCGATCGGTTGCAGCGTGTGAAGGACGAGCGGGTGCTGCACAGCGCACAGGTGGAGCGCACCAACACGCGCTTGCTCTTCCGGGAGTTTCCCAGCGCCGGCCACACCTCACTGCCCATCATCGCCTTTCCCGATCTTCTGGCCACCCTGTTCACGCCGTACGCCCTGCGCGATTCGCTGGCCGCCGTGGACGGGAACTACAAGGTGGTCCGACCGCCGCCATCACCGGCGCAGCTGGTGCAACAACTGGAGGACAGTTGGGCCTTCCTGGACGGTACGCTGCCGTGGGACCTGGCGGAAGCGAACGGCTTGCTCTCGCGCTTGGAGGCGAGCGGTTACATGGACCACGTGGAGTTCTTGCTTAGGCGCATCATCACGCTCTACCCGAACGACTATTACTTCCATGTGTGGCTGGGCCAGGTGCTGCTGGAGCGTGATCCGGTTGCGGCACGGGCCAGCTTGCTGAAGGCCCGCGAGGTGCAGGATCGCCATGCGCGGGAAGAGCCCGACTATGAAGAGATGAAGGCCGAGATCGAAGGGATGCTCAAGTGAGGGACCGACCAGCGCACCGCACACCGATCTTCGTGCCATGGCCGAGCCGTTGAAGGAGCTATTCAACCGGGCGTATTTCGAACGTCTGGCGAACGAGTTGGAAGCTGCGCGGTCACCTGCCCACCGACTACCGCAAGGCGGTACACGTGCTGAAGGACCTGGCGCCGCGGATGCCGAAGGGCTACACAGCACTGTTGTATCCGGACTTCGTGGGGGTGTATGGCCTGCAAGATCCGCGGTTCTCGCTGGAAGCGTTGCAATACTTCACCGCGTTCGGCTCGTCGGAATTCGCCGTGCGCGAGTTCTTCCGCCGCGATGTGCAAAGCACGTTGAAGGTGATGCGCACATGGGCGGAGGACGAGAACGAACATGTGCGCCGCCTCGCTTCAGAAGGCAGTCGTCCGCGCCTGCCGTGGTCTTTCCGCCTGC